>JALYRQ010000001.1:29284-40094 GCA_030855125.1 bacterium
AAGCGCTATACGCTCTTTCATTATTTCGATCACTTTTGCCCGCTGTCCTGTCTGATGATATGCCTGAAGAATAATATCACTTGATACAAATACCGGTCGAGGCAAATCTTTTAACAATGATTCGGCTACTGCACTATTTTTTGCATAGATCGCTCCGGCGGCGTAATACACACGAGCTTCCTGATAATTAGGGTCTAGTTCATAGGCTTTTTTGAGGATCTGTTCTGCCTGAGGGAATTGCTGCAAGGCAGTGTGCGCAGAAGCAAGCTCGAACATGATTGTTTGTTTGCCTGGTGAAAGCTCTGAGGCTTTGGTCAGAACACTTACAGCCTCTGGATACTGACCAATACGGTTGAGGAACGATCCGTAAATAACATAGTGTCGTGCATCGGTTGATGTTTCTTCGACTTGAGCTTTTATCTGCTCCATAGCGTATGCAATAAATTCGTTGCGTCCTGTTACCGGAAACTGACTTGCCGCAAGTGACGATGCGATCGAGATCATTTGTTCTCGAACCTCGGTCGTACCAAATGTATCGAGAGCAACAATTTCCTTGAACATTTCAAGATTTTTTGTCACATCACCGTTATACGGAACTTGTCCGGCTGGCAAACCAGCTGGCAATGGAGCCTGCGTTTGAAATGCCTTAATAAGATTTGTGTTAGCCTGCATCGGCTTTGCGTTAACGGTATAAAGAATAAGCAGCGTTGCCACAAGCGCAACCGGAGCGATAAACCGATTTACCGGCGCAGTGTGATGAGCGGCGAGCCGATCATGCTCAGTGACACGATTATGAACGTACGCGGCCAGCGACAGGAACATGATGTAACTAATAAGGTTGTCGAAGACAAAAAGATTATGAATAAAGTATGCAACCAATAATCCTGTAAGCACACTCTTCTCTGGTATCGTAAAATGTGCAGAATCTTTTTTACCGCGCCAGATATAGAATAAGAGCGCGCCGTACAAACTTAAGTATCCAACGAGACCAAGAATTCCTCCCGCCATCAGCCAGTCGGTCACGACATTGTGCGTACGATCAAACCACTGTTCCTGACCGTAGAGTGCAGGATCATAGTATTTATTAAAGACATAGTTGAAATTTTCTTGACCCCATCCCAAGATTGGTCGTTCTTTAAATCCCTGAAAAGACATGTCCGCCAGAATAAAACGTGAAGCAGTCGTGCGGTCATTGAGAGAAATTGTAGCAAATCGATTCAATACCGGACTATTTTGGACAAAGGCAGTATTTTTAATGGCAATAAAACCAAGCACAACAACTACGGATGTGGTAATTATTCCAATAGCCACTTTTTTAAGCTGCGGCCTGTGACGTTCAAACAGAACGATCAAAAGAGCGGCGATAAATACACCCGCAATGAAACCAAGCATAGCGCCTCGGGTCGCGGTTTTGTAGAGAATGATTCCCAACATCAGGATGACCGGTAGACCAATAATTAATTTATTTTTAAGTGAATTGATCTGAGGCATAAACAAAAAGTGCTTCCGGGACATAATCAATAAAGTAGCAATAAATATGTGGAAGAGCATGTACACCGCCAGATAGGTCGCATTGCCCATTGTTCCGTCGAGACGCACTCCACCCTGATTAATGGTGATCGCGCCTGAGATCTGCAAAAATCCGTAGAGGACCATGATAAAACTCGCGGCTAGTGTCGTATTCCAAAACCAATTCCAGAGTCGTTCGGTATTAAGCGCAGCCGAAATAATAAGAAAATATGCACCGAGATGAAGAAGTGTTATGAAACCTTCCATTCGCTCGTAGTTTGACCAGAAACTCTTTGAAGGGTTTACGCCGAGCGCATCAGCTATACCGATCACCGCAATAAAACCAAGGAGACACCAGAGTATCCAAGACTTCTGCGGCCTATATGCAGGATTAATTACCGCCAAGATTGCCCAAACGCCCAGGAGAATTTCAACAATAATTCTAAACGCAAATCCTTTTCCGGTAATAAACGGGAAGAAAAAACTGTTAGCTACAATAAAAGGAATAAAAGGAATAATAAAAATACCGGTGAGTAATGCATACCTGAGGTATGTTTGGATTGTTTTCGTCATGTGTACTATTATATAGTCATATTAATGAAAGACAAACTGATACAACTACTGCGCTGGAGCGAGCGTTATACCAAGACAGATATGGTCTATATGGCCAGCGGTGCCTTTTGGGGCAATCTTAATGGTCTCTTTTTGGCATTCCTAAGTCTTGTCACTTCAATTCTCTTTGCTCGATTCCTTACCAAAGAAGCCTTTGGCACATATCAATATGTATTGGCAATCGGCGGACTCATTACAGCAATCACACTTACAGGAATGAATACAGCTGTGACCCGAGCGGTGGCCCGAGGATTTGAGGGAGATTACAAAAAATCTGTTAAGTATCAATTGAAATTTGGGATCATAGCCATGCTTGTTTCTTTTGCAATTGCAGGTTGGTATTACACTAAAGGAAATACTGATCTTGGATTGTCATTCTTATGGATCGGTCTGTTTATGCCGGCCGCAAACGCCCTTAACACTTGGGCGGCTTACATGGGCGGCAAAAAGTTTTTCAAAATTGGTACCCGATACGGATTCA
Organism: bacterium; assembly: GCA_030855125.1. Lineage (GTDB taxonomy): Bacteria > Patescibacteriota > Minisyncoccia > Phycocordibacterales > JAKAEA01 > JAIFWI01. The sequence goes on from JALYRQ010000001.1 coordinate 31,887, forward strand.
TTAATATGAGTGTGACGTATATAGGTATCATTGTCGTACTCTATGTTACTCAAAGTTTTGTCTGGGTTATTTTTGCCAATTTCTTCTTTGGACTCTTAAGCAACATTATTATCTACTTTTTAATAGCACGGCGTTTTGAGATAAATGATGCAACAGATCCAGAAACGATACCGTACGGTAATCACTTAACCGTCATGGCAATACCAGGATTTATTGCGACCCAGATAGATGCATTGCTTATCTTCCAATTTATTGGACCTGCTCCACTTGCCGTATATTCATTTGCGACGATCATCCCGGAGAAGCTCGCCGGTATGCTGAAATTTATTCCAAATATTGCCTTGCCTAAACTTTCTGAGAAGACCCCCAAAGAAGTCGGGCAGATCCTCTTCAAAAGAATATGGGTGATCCTTGCTTTTCTTGGGCTGATCGCTTTTGCCTATGCAGAACTCGCACCATTTTTCTTTAAAATTTTCTTTCCGCAATATACCGCTTCTGTACCGTACACCCAGATATATGCACTATCATTCTTTTCTGTCGGCGCAGTCTTTGTTCAAACAGCGTTAGTCTCACAGCAAAAAGTAAAGGAGCTCTATATTGTGAATACCTCAATGCCGTTTCTGAAAACAATTCTTCTTGTGGTACTCATGTACTTCTATGGAATTTGGGGTATCCTCTGGGCTCAGATTATTATTCATATTATTTCGATCCCGCTTCAATTGTATCTTTATAAAAGAAGTCTTATGATACTATACTCACATGAAAAATGAATCTACACTAAAGAAAAATATCCGATCAGCCATCTTTATGATTCCGGGCACACAAAAGCTTTGGACACGGTGGATTGTCGGTAAAAAAAGTATATATACCTTTGTGGGATGGGGTATGGCTACCATGACCAATCCCCCATGGGCCGATCCAAAAAATAGTCTTGCGAAAGATTTTTTGGAAACTCATGATGAAGTGGTTAAAGCAATTCTTGATGGAAGATTCACTATTTCCCAATTCGAAAAGCACCCTGATAAAGAAGAACTCTTAAAGAGTTTGATGTGGAGACATTATGTAGTGTTTTGGTCGGCGCGATATGCTCAGTTTTCCGGAAGCACCAATATTGTTGAATGCGGAGTGTGCGATGGCTTGACCGTGTATTTTGCCTTACGTGCACTTGGCTCACAGTACAAAGCATGGTTGTTTGATGCATGGGAAGCAATGCCCGATGAGCGCCTACTTGAATCTGAAAAGTCGCACTCTGGTGATTATGCCTATCTTACGGTTGAAAAAACAAAAAAGAATCTTTCAAAATTCAATACTGAATTTATCAAAGGTTTTATTCCTGAATCATTTGCCTCGGGGAAAAAACCTCAAGATGTTGGATGGCTTCATGTTGATCTCAATGCTTCAATTCCAACCACAGACAGTCTACGTGAATTCTATTCAAGGATCCCTGCGGGCGGAGTTATACTGTTCGATGATTATGCCGGAAAAGGATTTACCGATACAAAAAAAGCAATTGATTCATTCTTTAGTGATAAAAAAGGCATTCTCCTGCATATGCCCACCGGTCAAGGCATCTTTTTCAAAAAGTAGACTGTATAGAGACAATGGAAGAACCGCACGATGCAATCGTGCGGTTCTATGTTTGGGTACTTTTGGGTACTAGTGTCTAACTCCTTATTATCGCCGTTTGTCGAGATACTTCAGCATCTCGGGGATGCTGGCGTTGGGGGTGAACTCGCGCTTGCCGTCCTTCACCGCCGGCACCTGGGCGTAGCGTATGGCCGACTTCAGCTCGTGCTTGATGTGGTGCGCGAGCGGGGCGTTCAGGTCCTGGGTATTGACCGTCCCGCCCTTGAGAGCGGTCTTGATTAGGATCTTCTTCCAGGGGATGCCCGGCCCAGGAGCGTTGTATACGTCGCAGCTGATGCCGAGCTCCTTTATCATCGAGATGATCTGCAGGAAGCAGCGCATCTGGTGATGAGGGTGGGTCGAGATCATGAGCTTACCCCAGCCGTTCTGGAAGGCCAGCTTCAGGAAGTTGACTGACTCGGCGCCGGTGTGGACCGACGGCTCGAGGATGACGATGTCGTCGGGATGTACCCCTTGACTCATCAGGAACTGCTGCCAGGGCTCGTACCCGGCGTATGCCAGGTTCTTTGCCACGCAGTCATCAACGGACAAGCCGTTGATGACGATCGCCGAAACCTTCCGGGCCTTGTACTTCTCGACAACGCTCGCGAGAAGCCTCTGGTCGAGCTCATTGTCACGGGCCGGAGCGCCGTGAATGAGCACAGCATCGCACTGTGCGGGAATCACGTCCGAGAGGACGGCCACCTCGGCCAGAGCGACTTCATCGGGCGTTGGATTCCAACCCGGCATTCCATCTATCATGGCAATCTCCTTCCGTTGTTGCCAACGGGTTAAACTTTTATCCTATTTAATATAATAACATTATTACTAACTAAAGTCAATATTTATTACTCAAGCATTTCCTTTCCAAATGCCTCTAAATATCGTAGTATGGGGCTACTATGAAAGTCATTATCTTGGCCGGGGGATATGGTACCAGACTCGGTAATATCACCGGCGAAATCCCAAAACCGATGGTTCGAATTGGTGATAAGCCGATTTTATGGCATATCATGAAGATCTATTCTCACTATAATTTAAATGACTTCATTATTTGTTTAGGCTACAAGCAGGAAATTATTAAAAACTATTTTCACAACTACGACGTCCATGCCAGTGATTTTACAATTCATCTAAGCACAAAAAAAATCGAACAGCACAACATGCATGATGAAGCGCGATGGAAAGTATCGCTTATCGATACAGGATTGGATTCATTGAAGGGAGATCGAGTTAAACAAATTGAAAAATATTTGGATGATGATATTAATTTGATGACCTATGGCGACGGTGTTATTGATGTTGATATCAATGAACTTATACAATTCCATAAATCACACGGAAAAATCCTTACCATAACCGGAGTTCGTCCCCCATCGCGCTTTGGTGAAATTACAGAAAAAGATGGCGTCGTGACATCTTTTAAGGAGAAACCTCAGTTTTCAAGTGGTTTAATTAATGGAGGATTCTTTGTGTTCGATAAGCGTCTTTTTAAATATCTTGAAGAAACACCTACAGACATTCAATTTGGCGATCTGGAATTCGGTACATTTCAAAAGTTAGCGGATATGGGAGAAATCAGGGTATTTAAACATCACGGCAATTGGGAATGTGTTGATACCGAGCGCGACTTAAAACATCTCAACAAACTCTGGGCTAATAAAGAAAGCTTTTGGAAAAAGTGGAAATAATGTGTATCTATGGAGAATCTCTTCAACGGTATCTACAAAAATAAAAAAGTCCTTATAACCGGCCATACTGGTTTCAAAGGTTCATGGCTAACGCTCTGGCTTACCAAGCTTGGTGCAAATGTTATCGGCTATTCCAAAGATATTCCCACCACTCCCAACCATTTTGAATTGCTAAATCCGGAGATCATTTCTATAACCGGTGATGTGTTAGATAAAGAAAAGATTTTACAGGTACTTTCAGAGCACAAGCCTGATATTATTTTTCATATGGCTGCACAACCACTCGTGCGCAAATCATACAGAGATCCCGTGGAAACATTTGAAACAAATATAATTGGTACAATAAATGTATTAGAAGCTGCCCGAAAAGTTGGAACAATAGAAGCCATCGTCAATATTACAAGTGACAAAGGCTATAAGAACAATGAAGATGGCCGTGCATATTCTGAAGATGATCCTATGGGCGGCAATGACCCGTACAGCGCTTCTAAAGGAGCGGCAGAATTAGTCTCACAATCATATCGAACATCTTTTTTTCATCATAATAAATACGGTAAAGACCATTCAACGCTCATTGCCAATGTCCGAGCAGGAAATGTAATCGGCGGTGGTGATTGGGCTGAAGATCGTCTCATTCCTGACATTATTAAAGCGGCAGAACGCGGTGAGACGGTGATTATTCGCCGGCCTCGAGCGGTTCGCCCTTGGCAGCATGTCCTTGAACCATTAAGCGGCTATCTCCTCCTTGGATCTCATCTTTTGAAAGGAAAGAAAGAATATGCTGATGATTGGAATTTTGGACCAGGTGAAGATGCCACAATTACCGTTGGTGATGTTTTAAAGCAGGCAAAAAAGTATTGGGATACTATTGCGTTTGAGATCCAAGAAGATCCGCACGCCGTCCATGAAGCGACTCTGCTGCGGCTTAATACGGCAAAAGCACGTACTAAGTTAGACTGGAAAAGTGTATGGAATGCTGATAAAACTTTTCAAAAGACAATTGAGTGGTATAAGAACTATTACGTCCATGAAAAAATCGTCAGTGAACAAGATCTTCAGGAATATATCGAAGAAATGAAAAAACAGTATTATAAAAAATAATCATGAATATAGTACCAACCGCATTAGAAGGAGTAATGATCATTGAACCGAATGTATTTACCGATGAACGTGGCACATTTGTAAAACCATATCATAAAGAAACATTCGAAAAAGCAGGTTTATCTCCGCATTTTGAAGAAAGTGTATATTCTATATCTCATAAAGATGTCATCCGCGGTATGCATTTTCAAACACCTCCACAGGATCATGCGAAGCTGGTGTATGTTCCTCATGGAGCCATCCTCGATGTTATCTTAGATATAAGAAAAGGCTCGCCGACCTATGGCCAGTTTGAATCTGTTGAGCTCTCGGATGAAAATTATAGAATGGTCTATATTCCTAAAGGTTTCGCTCATGGTTTTATATCGCTCAAGGATAATTCCTGCACCACCTATCTACAATCAACAATGCGTTCAGCCGAACATGAAGCAGGCATTCACATCAATTCATTTGGCATGGAATGGGGAGTTGAAAATCCTATTCTATCCAAACGCGACAAAGAGTTCCCTGCTCTTGAAACATTTGATACACCCTTTATCTATAAGTCTGCATAATATGAAAATACTTATTACTGGAGCAACGGGATTTATTGGCAGCCATCTTACCAAGAAATTACTCAAAGATAACCATGAAGTGCACGCATTAGTCCGGCCTTCAACAAATACAGGTCCTTTGACTGCCCTCGGTGTTGCTATATCTGTGTTTGACCAAGACAACTCTGTACTGCAAACATATTTTGAACACGAGAAATTTGATGGCATTATTCATCTCGCATCCCTTTATCTTTCTCAGCATAAGCCAGAAGAAGTTAAAAACCTGATTGATTCAAATATTTTACTCGCAACTCAGATTCTGGATGCGGCAAAAAATAATGTGACATGGTTTATAAATACAGGAACCTTTTGGCAGCATTATGATCAAGCTGACTATTCTCCTGTAAATCTCTATGCGGCAACCAAACGAGCATTCGAAGATATTTCCAATTATTACATAGCCGTCTCACCAATTAATTTTGTAACGATTAAACTCAGTGACACATTTGGGCCCGATGATACTCGTCAAAAAATATTTAATCTTTGGTCTAAGATAAGCAAATCTCGGGAGACGCTTGATATGTCTCCCGGTGAACAAATCATTGATATAAATTTTATAGGAAATATTGTCGACGGATATTCTAAAATGATCGAATTACTTGCAGCTGATCCAGAGAAAAAACTCAAAGGCCGATCTTTTGCTATCCAATCACCTGAACGGATGTCCCTCAGAAAACTTGCCGAAGTATTTGAACGCGTAACACAAACAAAGCTCAATATTAATTGGGGCAAAAAGGAGTACCGGCCGCGCGAAATAATGGAACCGTGGAATAAAGGTACGCCTATCCCCGACTGGAAACCGCTTATATCGCTCGAAGAAGGCATCAAAATTACATACAATCTATAAATCGACAAGCATATAGAAATAATCTATACTTATTTTTATGAAATGCCGCTTCTGTAAAACCCTGCTTGAGAATATATTTATTGACCTCATCAATTCCCCAGCCTCCAATTCATACTTATCAAAAGAACAGCTCAATGAGCCTGAGACCTTTTCCCCATTAAAAGTATTTACCTGCCCCACCTGCTTTCTTGTTCAGGTTGATGAATACAAGAGTTCTGAGGCAATCTTTAGCCATGACTATGCATATTTTTCATCTTACTCTTCAACAATGCTTGCCCATTCAAAAAAATATGTTGAGATGATGATCGAACGCTTTAAGTTTTCAGAAAAATCACAGGTAGTTGAGATCGCTTCAAATGACGGCTACTTACTCCAATATTTCAAAGAAAAAAATATTCCTGTCCTTGGCATTGAACCAACAGCCAACACAGCCAAAGTTGCGCAAGATAAAGGCATTGAAACAATTGTCGAGTTCTTTGGAGTTGAGCTCGCACAAAAGCTGGTAGCCAAAGGCGCCGAGGCCGATCTTCTGCTAGGTAACAATGTTTTAGCCCATGTCCCGGATATAATCGACTTTGTTTCAGGAATGAAACTGCTACTCAAAAAAGATGGAGTGATTACCATGGAATTTCCGCATTTGATGCAGCTCGTTGAAAATAATCAATTTGATACTATCTATCACGAACATTTTTCATATCTATCTTTTATGACGGTGCAAGAAATATTCGCTTCACAAGGATTAGAATTATTTGATGCCGAAGAGCTACCGATACACGGCGGCTCACTCCGAATATTTGCTAAACATAAAGATGACACTTCAAAATCGGTAAGTCCGCATGTTACAGACCTCGTGAAAAAAGAAACAGCAAAAGGCATGCGCTCGATGGAGTATTACAATAATTTTCAAGAAAAAGCTCTCGAGGTTAAACTCGATATGGTCCAATTCCTGATTGATCAAAAGCGTGCTCATAAAAAAGTTGCAGCTTATGGTGCAGCAGCCAAAGGCAATACCCTACTTAACTTCTGCGGTATTAAAGCCGATCTCATTGATTTTGTGGTAGATGCAAATCCCCACAAACAAAATAAATTTTTGCCAGCTAGCCACATCCCGATCGTTAATGAGGCATATCTTAAAGAACATAAACCTGACTTTGTTATTATTCTTCCATGGAATATTCAAACGGAAATAATGAACCAGCTAGCCTATATTAAAGAATGGGGCGGCACTTTTGTTATTCCGATTCCTTCATTAAAAATAGTATAGAACCTAATTTATTTGTATGAATGAACCACATTTAAGCGTCTGCATTCCGACATATGAGATGAAAGGGCTCGGCGCACAATTCCTTCGAGAAAGCTTTGATATTCTTTTGCAGCAAACATTTAAAGATTTTGAGGTGGTAATATCAGACAACTCAAAAACTGATGTTATCAAAAAGGTCTGCGATGAATATAAAGACAAACTCGATATTCATTATTATCCTAACCCTGATCCGATAAAGGAGATGGCGCAGAATTTTAATAATGTCATTAAAAGTGCAAAAGGCAGATTGATCAAAATCCTTCTCCAGGATGACTTTCTGTATGATGCAAGATCTCTTGAGCATGTGGTGAGTAATTTTGATCTTGAGCGCGACCATTGGCTGGTGACTGCATGCGAGCATTCAAAAGATGGAAAAACATTTTACAGACCTTTTTACCCAACCTACAATCATGACATTATCTTTGGACGCAATACCATTAGTTCTCCCTCAGTCCTGACTATTAAAAATGAATCCCCCCTACTCTTTGACACTCATTTGAAATGGTATATTGATTGCGACTATTACAAACGCTATTATGACGCATTTGGTGAGCCAAAAATTGTTAATGAGATATCTGTAGTAAATCGGACCGGTGAACATCAAACGTCAAGCTTTCTTGCAACGACAATCAAAGAAAAAGAATTTGCCTACATGATGAAAAAGTACAACGTTCCAGATGCCAATCGTATTGTGTTTTTGCGTAAAGCAAAGAAATATCTATTGGTACTTCCTCTTTTTATTAAAAAAACTATCCGCACTATAACTCAACCAAAACGCGTATGATCGCGACAGAATTTTATCATGGCCAAGGATTAGGAAATCAACTCTGGTGTTATGTGACCACGCGAGTTATCGCTATCAAAAAAGGATACGACTTTGGTATTGTGTTTCCTGAGAGATTTAAGGGAAATGAATTTATGCGGCTTGATTTTGGCAAACCAGTTACAGGAGTTAAACACCACTATACCGAATGGAGCGTTCTGCACCCTGATGGCTCAGATATTCGCACTCGCGATGAAAAATTAGTCAATGTTGCTGACTATACA
>JALYRQ010000001.1:40104-60230 GCA_030855125.1 bacterium
AAAGATCGATGGCAACATGCAGGACAGCGACTACATTAAAAGCTATAAAGAAAGTATCCGGCAATGGCTTAAAGTGCAAGAAGATCAGGAATGCTATGAGTATGCCGATGATAATACCTGCGTTATTAATTTTAGAGGCGGCGGTTATACGCGCGACAAAAACTTTTTTTTGCCTGATTCATATTGGAAGCATGCGATTAAGAACATGCTTGCCCTAAATCCCCAGTTTAGATTTATTGTTATTACCGACGACGTTGCAACAGCAAAAAAGTTCTTTCCGAAATATGCAGTGCATCATTTTAGTATTGCCAAAGATTACAGTGTTATAAAAAATGCCCACTACTTGATTCTTTCAAATTCAAGTTTTGCCTGGTTCCCGGCCTGGCTGAGTGAAAATCTGAAATATTGTATTGCTCCAAAATATTGGGCCCGCCATAACACCTCAGACGGATATTGGAGTTTAGGATATACCCTTACGGACGGCTGGAAGTATCAAGATAGAAATGGCACGCTCAGCAACTATGCAACATGCAAAAAGGAATGGGATGCATATCGACAAAAAAATAAAAAAACTTTTATTATCAACACTACACAAACGCCTCCGGTACGCACACCCACTCACAAACTCTACACACAAGCAGCAATGCTCTATAAAAAAGTCAAGAACAGAGTATGGTGGGAATATAAAAAAATACTCAACACATCACCGCTTGCGAGTGTCAAGGAAGTGCGTATAGAACGAAACGTTAAAAAAACCTGGATGTCAGCCGAAGAAATTGCTGAATACCGAAAGACAATTAAAATATATGATGTCTTCTCATTTTTTAATGAACTCGACTTACTTGAAATACGGCTTAATATCCTAGACCCCTATGTAGATTATTTTGTCTTATCTGAGGCAACAGAAACATTCTCCGGCAATAAAAAACCTCTCTATTACCTTGAAAATAAAGACCGGTTTAAAAAATGGAATCATAAAATAATTCACAACATCATTGATAATGTACCAAAAAGCGAAGAAAAGTTGCGCAACAGACTCTACAATCCCCAACTCAGTGATATAGAACGTGAAATTATTATTGACTCGCTCACCAGTGATACGGTGGGTAAAGACCTAGTCCATTGGCTTAAAGAATTTTACATTAAAGATTCTGCCCGCAAAGCACTGGTACATCTCAATGACAATGATATTTGTTGTATTTCAGATCTTGATGAAATTTGGAATCCAGACCTGCTTATCGATTATTCAAAGGATTCGATCTTCAAACCACGGCAAACCCCCTATATGTATTTCTTGAATAACCGTTCAAATGAACATTGGCAAGGCTGGACAGGCACTATTATTACCAAGTTCAAAAACATTAGGCACCATTCACTCAATCATTTACGCACTCATAAAAAAATGAAAGATAGGTATTTGTTCTTAAAAGATGGCGGCTGGCATTTTACCTTCCAAGGTGGATATGAGGGTGCCTTGCGAAAAATTGCAGAATCAGACCACCCGTTCTACAAACCGGATCAAACACTTCCAATGCTTGAAAAAATGATTGATGAGAATAAGGACTATCAGGGACGTAAAATTAAATTAACAATTGATGAACGGAGATTGCCGTCATATCTCCTTCAGAATAAAGAAAAATATAAAAAATTCTTCAAATGATACGAGTACGTATTTCAGGCGGCCTTGGCAATCAAATGTTTCAGTATGCTCTGGCTCGGGCTATTAAAGAAAAAACAGGGCTCGACGTTGTGCTGGACACACATTTTTACACCAACATTGCCGGGCAGGAAGCAAAACGATCGTTCGATCTTTGGGCATTTAACATTTCCCTCCCCCAAACAAATCGATCTGACACAAGTATTATTGAGAAGCTGACACGTGCAACACTCAAGGTAGTTGATGCCGGAAAACCACTTAACAAACGAAAACGTATTATTGAACCATCGTTCACCTATCAGAAAGAAATGACCAACCATGTGCGCGACAATAGCTACATTTCAGGTATATGGCAAAGTTAAAAATATTTTCTTTCTATTGGAGATATCATCCGACGTGAATTCACCCTTAAAAAGAGTCAGTCGACAGGGACTCAGGATGTACAGAATAACATTGCCGGATCTGAAGCAGTTTCAATCCATGTCAGACGCGGTGATTATGTGACCAACACTCATACAAACCAAAAGCATGGTATATGTCCGCCGGAATATTATCAGCAGGCAATTAAGTATATTCAAACGCAGGTCAATGATCCTCATTTTTTTGTCTTCTCGGATGATATTGGCTGGGTCAAATCTCACCTAAAAATCCCCGACCCCGTTAATTATGTATCAAATAATGATATTTCTAGCCAGGAAGAACTACTACTCATGAGTTCTTGTAAACATAATATTATCGCTAACAGTTCTTTTTCCTGGTGGGGAGCCTGGCTCAATCAATATCCAGAAAAAATCGTTATTGCGCCGAAAAAATGGTTTAACCTTGAGACGATCGATACACGCGACCTTATTCCTGAGACTTGGATTCGTCTTTAAGTTTAATGATATAGATTTTCTCATGAAAAAGATTAGGGGCAATCGGCCACAGAATTTTTTCGATGAGTGGTTGTAGGATGCGCGCACATGGAGGAACTCTCCATATGATCGGAATTGGCAGACCGACAGCAATACTTTTTTCGATCGTGAAATGCTTTAAAATTGCTGCTTCGTACTCCATGTATGATAAAAATGTTTTGAAACCTGAATCATTTTTTCTTCGGATATCCCAGAGTGAACCGGTACCGGCAAGCGATATGATCGCAATTCCGTCTTTTTTCAAATGCTGTGCGATATATTCTAGCTCTTCGACGAGTATTGCATAATTGATGACCCCTATTTCAATAATATAATCCTGGGGCAGCGCATGTATATATTCACTCCGCTGCATAAACCTGATCTCGGTGCCGGCATTCTTTTCTTGTGCTGCCCGGATCATTTCAGGAGAGATATCCGTTCCAATCAAATCTACAAAAACTGGTCCGAGTGATTTTTTAATTTCACGGAGAATTATTCCATCAGCACATCCGATCTCAAGCAAAGTAAGACGTTGTTTCCCGTATGTATTTTTTGTCAGATATTCAAGAACAAAACGCAGACGAGTCTTAAAGAAAAACTGGATGTAGTCGGTAACGACAACAGGATACCGTTTCTCGGAATAAATTATGCTTTCTTTATTATAAAATGCTGTGTCTTTAATCATGTGAAATAAAATCTAAAATAGTATGAGCCCGCTTTTTCCACGTATTATGCTGGACATCCTGATAGGCTTTTTCGGCAAGTAATTGGGAATGTTCAGGCTGCTGCAGGAGCCGAATGATCCCTTCGGCTAAAGCCCTGCTGTCATTTGGTTCAACCAGACATGCGTTAGAAGTGTTGAGTATCTCTTCAATAGAGGGCAGTTTTGAGGCAACAATGGGCACTTTTGCGGCCATATATTCGAAAAGCTTGAGGGGTGAGGTATATCGTTCCGAAGCTATATCACCCTTTTTATTCGGTAATACGAGCACATCGGCAGCCTTGAGGTACATCGGTATGTGTGTCTGAGATTTGCGTTCAACTATATGAATTGATCGGGATTGATATTGTTTCCTTAAAGACTTAACCTCTGCAGAGGTTCCTCCAATAAGCACCACCGCACATTCTGCCGGCAAATACTGAGCCGCTTCGAGCACCACATCGACACCTTTCCAGGAATATAAATAAAAGCTGCCGGTATATAAAATTATTTTTGCTGATGAACTAATGCCAAACTCAGCCCGGACCTTTTCGCGCTGGGGAGCATCTTTGAACACATCGAGCTCGACGGCATCAGGTGCGACCAGTATCTTTTTTAATGTTGAATCCTGTTTATGATAAAGATCGGCAATACCCTTTGTGATCGCCACAATATAATGAACACGCTTGAGTAATAATAAATACAAACCTGTTTTTTTTGGCCAACCATGGTCTTCATAGATCACTTTCCGGCTACGCAGAGAACACACAAAAGCAATATCAGCACTACGGGTATAAACCACAGCGTCATGTGGAAACCGAGAGCATACTATGTGCAGTAAAAAAATACTTGTTTGGATCCGATACAGTATCTTTTGAAACGGAGCGCCTTTTCGCAGGAGATCAATGATCCATATTTTTTTGATCCAAAATGTATTTTCCAATCCATACGCCTGATATGCATCTTCTGTCTGATAGGCTCTGCGATGAGGTAACCACAGTTCGGTCTCAACTCCCTGGAAACCAAATGATTCACACATTTTTGCTATTTGATAGCCATGCGCTTTTTCGGTTGGCAGACGAGCGTGTGAAATATAAATCAGTTTCATTTTTTGTTTCATTTCTTCTCGAGAATAAAAAAATGATGATACTGATTTTCGTATGGCACAAATTCTTTTTTTATAGTGAAATGTTTTTTGAGGATTGCTCGGATCCTTGCAGGACTATAACCCTTTTTGCCAAGCTCCCAATAGTGCTGGCCATTGAATTCATGTTTCTTAGGATACGGGATTTTAAACGCAAAGCGGATCTCAGGCAGCAAGGGTAATTTCAGATTACATTTAACTGCCGGACCAAAATGAGGCACACTGATCATCACATGGTTGGATGATACGCGCTTCATCTCTAAAACACATTGTTCAAATGAATCAAACGGCAAATGTTCCAGCACTTCAAACGCACAAACTAGATCATATTGAGCATCTTCAATGGGTAATTTTTCAACGCTGCCGAGAATATCAGGGCTTAGATCTTCAGCAATATCAATGCTTGTGTGAGAAATTTGAGTATTAAATTTAAGATAATTTTTAAGCACATAATCTCCACCACCGATTTCCAAGACATGTTTTGGATGTGCGCTGATCACTTCACGGAGCTGATAATAGTAACTTCCCCATCGGTCGGGATAGCAGTATCGCTCAAATTGGTAATGGATCTTATCGACTTGTTTCATTGCTATAGTGCTCAATAATATGCCTAATCAGTATACTCAAATTATGTTCAATGACAATGTGCTGACGTAGTTTGGAATCCACAGGAAGCTGCGGAAATGCCATGAGTTTTTTGGTAATTTCTGCAGGATCCTTTGACGTTCTATGTGCCTCATCGAGCATTGACACAAACGCTTCATTTGAGGTTAAGACATGAATACCACACGACATAGCTTCAAGGACTGCTTTATCAAGGCTTCCGGTGTCACTGAGATTTACAAATACATGACTAGAATTATACAGCGTTACCATTTCAGCATTGCTGAGCTGTCCAATAAACTGGACCTGATCTCCCAGGTTGTAGGTTACAATTTTCAACTTGATCTGATCAAAATATTTTTTATCCTCGACAGTGATCGGCTCACCGGCAATACGTAATTTGAATTGCACATGCCGAGAATGCAGCTGAGCAGCACTCTCAATCAGGAGATGAATATTCTTGCTCTTACTGATTCGGCCGGCCGATACAATCGTATATGTAGGATCCTGATGCTGTGGCTGCGGGCTAAACCGAATTGTATCAATACCATGCCCAGTCACAATAAGTTTTTTTGTCGGCAATCGAAAACTTTCTTTCGACGCTGTAAAAACTCTTTTGACCAAGTGTGTGGCAATTCTCAGTTTCACATGTACCGATTTATGCGTATACCACAATGCCGTATTTTTACCCCAGAGTTTCCAGAACAATCCTCCCAATACTGCGTACTCCGGATTCATATGCACAAATACTGCATTATATTGTTTTCGCAAATTCCAGATATATGAATAAAATTTAAAAATATATACTAACCGTGATCGCTTATTTTCTTTACCTAGAGAAAATACCTTGACGTTATCGTTCAGCATATACCTACCTTTTTCAAGACAGATCACATTAACCTCAGTACAGTGTTTTGAAAATTCATTGATCCATTCGGTAAAAAATCCAAGGTTTGCATCGTTGCTATCAACTTTTTGAGTGATGATAAGCGGACGCAGTGAGCGGTGTAGTTTTATCTCCTGTGCTTTTGCATGCAATTGTTTATACGATTTAAGATAGGTCTGTTTATCAGTAATAATTGCCTGCGCAACATCTGCAGCTACCCGCTGTTTGTATTGCTGCCGTAACTCTGAATTATCTAAAAGAACTATCAGCTTTGTTACAAATTGTGCTTTATCTGAAACTGGAGCAATTGAAGCATTAACGGTATCTTTCAAAATTTCTCCGGCGATTCCTACATCCGAGGTAAGGATCGGCAGACCGTACATTCCAGCTCCAACCAATACCAAACCATATCCTTCGTAAAGTGATGTATGCAAAAAGATATCGGCAGATTGATAGAACGGCCCAAGATCCTGCTGCCAAGGCTCAAGGATTACTGATTTACTGATACCAAGCCTATTCACCTGCTCAGTCAATGTTTTCTTTTCTGAACCCTCGCCAACAATAACCAATCCAATCGTTGGATGTGTTTTCAACACCTCGGCAAAGACATCGATCGCAAACGGAATATTTTTCTCATGGGCCAATCGCCCGACCATCAATATCGTTGATGAAAACTGAGAATATTTTTTTGTAGCAATCGCAGCCTGAGAATGTTCCTCGACAAAGATCGGCAAAACATCTATCTTTTCCTGGTCTATACCAATCTTTGCTTTAAGTGAATCTTTAATCTTTTTTGAAACAACCCGAATCTCATGTGCTGCAGGCAATACTTTTTTAGCATTCCAGAGGCGGATGCGGTTTAACAAAGATTCTTGAGCAAAGTATGGGCTGAACAGGTCGGTGTGAATTTGAACCTGAAGCGGCAGGCTATATTTTTTCTTTAATTTTAATCCAACGCGTCCTGTTTCAAATGGATCCTGAACCGAGACAACCACATCTCTGCAATGCTCGAATGTGCTTATGATCTCACAGCCTTTTTTGAATCCATCACGAATATATAAAAATTTACTTGAAGATGATGTAGGATATACCCAGACATTCGATGAGATTTGCTGGGCCTTCAACCCCAAACTTTTCTGAGCGAATATAATAATATGCAGTTCACTAAATAATGAGCCGTATTCAACTATCCGCGCCCGGACAGCACTTCCCTCTTCAAATATTTTTCTATCGGTTCCAATCGAAATTACTTTCATGAAATTATTGTTGCTTGGCCGCGGCGTTAAAGATCTTCATATGCTGCATTACGACATGGGTCCAGGTATGATTGAATTCAAGTTTCTGCAATGACTGTACAAATGCTTCGTACTGTTTTTGATCAAGCAGGTTATTCATTTTTTCAGCAATATCATCCACTGAACTCGGATCAACTTTAAGAAAATTGTGTTTGTTAATACTTAAATAATTTTCCTGAGTCACAAGAAATGGAATACTCAACGCCAGGCATTCATAGATCTGGTTTGGAGAAATGTCCGTCCAACTCGGCAAGATAACATAATAGCAATTTGCGATTCTTCGGTACAGTTCAGTTTGAGACATGGGCCGATGAAATTCTACTCGTGTACCGAGCTCATGTTCTTTAACCAATGTGCGAAGCTCAGGCTCTGTCGGTCCTTCACCGATGAGCAATAATTTAAAGGACTGATCTTTGATTTTGGCAAATGCCTTGATAACCGATTCCGCGTTCTTCATCTTGATAAAGCGTCCAGCAAATACAATTTCTTTATCGCGATTCGTATACTCGGTTTTGTAGGTATGAACAAGGGTACCTAGTTTGCTTTCAGGTACTGGATTATACATCGTGGATGTTTTCTTGAGTCCATAAAACTTTTCATACAAGGCTCGTTGCTCATCAGAATTAAAAATAACGCATGATGCGCGGCGAAGGACGAGTTTGATCAAAAGATACATTATCCTGTATTCTTTATATATTCCCTTTTCATAAAAATCTTTGAGCGTCACGGGCGGTTTTCCTTCTGACAAATATTTCTCCCATATGTATCCACCGCCCACTCGAACAATGTATTTTTTTCGGCGCAAAAATGCCGCAACCATGACTGGCAATCCCGCTGAAAACCAATCGAGAGTATAGATGACATCCTTGCCTTCCATGAGGCTCAGCACAGTCCAAAAGTATCGCAGATAGTTCTTGAGTTTGCTCGGCTGGCGGATGATCCGGATAATCGGAAAATGGAAGCCCAGATCAAGATCATGGACCTGTTTTTCGGAGTATGTGATGACACTTACATTATGCCCTGCCGACTGAAGCCTCTTTCCGAGCTCAGCCGCATAGGTTGCCGGCCCGCCAAGCTCTGGTTTAAATATACCTGTGGCTATAAGAATCCTCATATCCTAAGCATATCTCAGGCGCCGTAATTAATAAAGGAGATCAAGAAATATCAATTGTAGTGGCCATGTCAAGGTGAGTCCTTGCCCGGGAGCAATTCTCAGACACTAAGTGTCCAAGTGTATAGAAAACACCTTAATTTTCATCATCTCAGCTATTAGATCCCAATTATATTTTTCTGCCACAAGTGCTTTTGCATTTTTGGTGAGCGTTGCGCGTAATTCAGGATTTTCAAGAAGCATTGTTACTTTCTCAGCAATTGATTTCGGATTTTGGACTTCGCAAAAGAGACCCGTTTCATTATCTTTAAGAAAATCTGGAATACCGCCGACGGGAGTGGCGATGATGGGAATACCCGCGGCCATTGCTTCGATAAAAGAAATACCCTGCCCTTCAGACAATGATGGGCGGATAAAAATATCTGAAGCTGCAAGGTAACCAGGGAGGTTGTTGTTTGGTTTCAAACCGGCAAAAACAACCCTGCGTTCAAGATTCAAGGCTTTAACTTGAGCTTTTAATTCTTCTTCAAGTTTACCAATTCCAATGATGACAAATTTCACCTGTTCTGGAAGCAGCGGCAAAGTAGCAATCACATCACCGACTCCATTTTTCTTTACCAAACGAGATGTTGTAATGAGCACTTTATCTTCAGGAAAAAGTCCTAGTTCAGTTCGAATAATTTTAATTTCTTCTGGCGAATACTGCTTTGAAAATAATTCAGGATTAACTCCATTGGGAATAACTTCCACAATTCCTTTTGCACCCATATCTCGAGCAAAATCTGCTAAATAATGTGAGAGTGCATGAATGACATTTGCTCGTCTGAATATCTGCTGAAAAAGCGGATACACAAACCAGACCTGACGTTTGATATATGGAATAGGATCGCCTTCTTGGAGATTTAAAATAAAAGGAATCTTTGAATGCATCATCTTAAAAAAGACCGCTGCAAAACCACTGAAGCTTGCCATAATACTCCAGATTGCGTCGTACTTATTTTTCTTATGTAACTCCCCTGCTTTCAAACACGCGGTAAATGGAAAAAAGAGTTTACTTAATTTACCTTGTCTACCTATTCGATACACATGCACATTACCTATTTGCTCTTCGGCTTTCTGCTTCCCATCGAGATTGATGGTGATCATATCAAACTGAATGTTTGTGATTCTATCCGTGATTTCTTTAACCGCGATTTCAGCGCCGCCGACAAAAGGATGATAGGCTACTGAGAATATCAAAAAGCGTTTCATGTATAAAGTGTATATCATATCCCCTCTTTTTTTAAAGAGGGGGGGTGGCTGCAAGCCGGGGTGTTTAATCCAATTCCAAAATTCTCCTCAAAACTTCTTCTGGTACTTCTTTAACCTGAGACACAACTGGTTGAGGTTCAACACGGGGAGCCTCTTTTTTCTCCATGTGTAATGGCATATCTTTTTTGGGATGTATAACGGGCTTAATTTGAGCTGAGGTTTGTGTCTGATTATTTTTTAAAACCGAAGCCAGCGCATCACGCAGGGCTGACATGTTTTGAGGGGTTGGGCCTTTTTCTTTTTTAGGTGTTTGTTTTGGATCGGGACGTGGAATAGGCGGAGTATTTTTTTGATAACTCTGAGAAATAACTTTTCGCAAATCCATTTCTTGGGATTCACGCTTGCTTGCTGTCTGGGGTGCGGGTGTCGGATGCGCGATTACTGGCCGCTGTGAGGGCATGGGGCGTGGCTGAGCCTGTGGTTGTGGCTGAGGCAAACCAACACTGGCAGGAGGCAGGTCTCTTTTGCGTGGTTCTGCAATAACCGGCTCATGCCATCGTTTAATATCTTCTTCAACCACATTACGCGGCTGAGCATATGCCTCGCGTGAATAGCGGATGATATCTTCCTTGAATGAAATAATCGGGCGCTCGATCGGCGGCAAGGTTGTCGCAGAAAATGGTGCCGAAGTTACTCCGTCGATCATCAGCTTGAGATAAATTTGAACGAACCCTAAATTCACCAAATCTTCTTTGGTAAAAGTGGGGAAAAATTCTTTTTCCAAAAGTTCAGCATCGATAGCACCAACACGGAACATGATCATTGTACCGACGTTACCGAATACTGCGGCCTGCACTTCCTCACTCATCTGTTCAATATATTGGTGAGCAATGGTAAGGTTGAGTTTATATTTTCGCGCTTCAGATAAAATATCAGCAAATGATTCATTTGCAAATGACTGGAATTCGTCTACGTAGAGATAAAAGTTTGGCAGATTTTTAAGCGCAGATGGAGAAACATCGGCGCGGCTCATCGCTCCCAAATAAATTTTGGTGATGAGCATACTTCCCAAAAGATTTGCATTGGCTTCACCTACTCGTCCTTTTGAGAGGTTGATGATGAGAATTTTTTTCTCATCCATGATCTTTCGGATATCAAAGGTAGATTTAGGCTGGCCGATAATATTTCGCACCAACGGATTTGAAATAAATTGACCGATCTTGTTTTGAATTGCTGCACCGGCTTCCTGCATGTAACGATCACCGTATTTTGCAAATTCATCGGTCCAAAATGATTTTACTGATGGATCAGAAATATTTTCAACGACTTTGTTGCGGTAGGCTTTGTCGCTCAACATTCGGTTAACACCGATAAGTGTGGAGTCAGGATATTCAAGCAACGCAAGCAAAATGTTATTGAGAATGTACTCCATGCGGGCAGACCAGGCGTCCACCCAGATCTTTTTGAAGGCACTCATTAATCCTGAGGCAACCAAGTGCCGGCGATCAGACCCCACATCTTCCATCACGTTAAATGAAATTGGATGATCAAGATCAAACGGCGCAAAATAGATGACATCTTTCATGCGCTCCTGAGGAATATAATCAAGCAATAGATCTGCTGTTTTGCCGTGTGGGTCGATGAAGGCAAGACCTTCGCCGTTTTTAATGTCCTGTACAGCCATATTTTCGAGTAAGGTCGACTTACCCATACCGGTTTTACCGATGACATACACATGGCGAGTACGGTCGCTTGCTTTGATACCAAAAGGCAACCGCTTGTTACGCGAATCAGTTTCAGCAAAATATGTTATTTTGTCGTCTTGATAAGCCATAGGAGTATATTATGACTCTAAATATAGCATATTTTAACGAAAAAATCCAGAGAATATTTGAATTGAGACAAGAAAATGCCGGCATTTAGGTGCCGGCTTGTTCAGGTACAGTGAGCGAATTCAAACGTCGCATCAGCTCCAGATCACTTAGAGCGGTGAAGCTGGTGCTGACTGACTCAACTCTGAGCGAACCATCTCGGTTTAGCTCATGATGAGTACTGGGATCGATCATGCCCGGATCGCGCGGTCGCAGTTTGTCCATAGAGTCCTCCACACAATGCCCAAGATCTCAATTCAGATTACATTATAACTCAGCAGTTATTCTTTGAGAAGCGCACCAGCTGTATATCTATTTGAAGGTGCCCATAAAAGCCATGAATGAAGACCCGCATCATATGTGGCCTGGATCTGCGCACGCACTTCAGCAATGTCATATGTACCTCCATAATCAAAATCTTGCAGCCACGGTCTGATTTTATTTTTATCAAATACTTGTTTAGTGTAGAGCTGTGGAGATGTTGAAGCAATTGGTGTACTTCCCAATGTGTTAATGCGAGTTGTACTTGCAACCGTACGCTTTACCGCCGCATCCATCGTATATTTGATCAATTCATACGGAACCTTGTTTGGATTTGGCCAGCCATTAAAGTTTGGTGGGTAATGAGATGGATATACCATTGGTGCAATGTAATCAAAGTGCGGCAAAGCTCGCTCAAGAATTTGGCCAATGTTTAAATCATCATAACTCGTTGTGGTCATACCAAATAGATCGGCTGAGGTAATAACACCAAGGGGTTTAAGCTGCTGATTAAGATAGGTAAAAAATTCTTCAAGCACTACAGGCTTTGCGCGTGTGCCACTATATGGAAATGCAATATCCGACATATTACCGTCAGAGGGAAATCGAATATAATCAAAGTTCAATTCATCAAATCCGATATTGTATGAGTCTTTTGAGATTTTAATAATATGATTCCACACAGGCTGTGCTCCTGGATCAAGATAATGTATTCCTTTTCGGTCTGGCCAAATGCTGCCATCACTCGCTTTTTTGACTGCATACTGAGGGAATTGTTGTGCATATAAAGGATCCTGAAAAACCGTAATGCGGCCAATCACATAGATACCCTTTTCATGAAGCGTTTTAATAAATGCCTTCATATCTTTTGCGTGGCAGCGTGGAGAAAGATAGGCAGCAAGCGCTGGATCTTCAGGTTTGTATGAAAGATATCCCGTATAATCTTTGATATCAATAATAATAGAATTTAATTCAGTCGTATCTACAAGCTTAACCAGGTCATTTCTAAAATTTGTAGTGCCTGCAACACAGCTCGACATGTAAATTGCTTTGACCTGCGGAGGTACCGGGAGGTGAAGTGTTTCAGGGGGGATAACTCCGGCTTCTGCTTCTTGTGAGACAGCCAAAACTGCCTTACCTTCAAGATCAGCAGTTGGATCGTATGTATCGCGCGTTAAGCGCGGGATAATACCATATATCGCACCTCCAATACCGACTAATACCAATACTAATATAATAAGAATTTTACCTTCCTTCATACTCCGCTGTTTTCAACATAAGAACGCGAGTCCTCACGTACCGATTCTCCACGCGACTGACGTCGGATCCGACTAATAAGTGACGTTCCAATAAGAATTATTCCAATGACTACGAGCATAACCGATTCGGCAGTTGGCGGCAGGCCAATAATGGGCACCAGTATGACAAGTATGCCAAGGACAATATGAATCTTATTAAAAGACATAGTCTTAGTATACTACAAGTTTCTCTCCCAAAAGGTAGATATCCCCTGCTCCCATAGTCATAATCACTTCTCCCTTAGTCCCACTCGTCTTTATGTGATTTTCAATTGCTTCAATACTTGGAAATGCCATCGCCGAAACATGATGTGCATTAATTTCAGCGGCTACCATATCGGCTGAAATGCTTGGATCATTTGGCTCACGAGCAGCATAAATGGGTGCAATAATGACACTATCGACATCACCAAACGCCTCGCCAAATTCTTTAAGATGCTGTTTTGTTCGGCTATAGAGATGGGGCTGGAAAATAACAGTAATCTTTTTCTGTGGGAACATTTCACGGGCGCCTTTAAGTGTAGCTTTAACTTCAGTTGGATGGTGGCCATAGTCATCGTAGACCGTGGCACCCCATTTTGTTTCACCTTTGTGTTCAAAGCGACGCCAGGTACCGCTGAATGCTTCAAGCGATGTGTGGACGTCTTTTCGTTTTAGTCCCAGCGTATCTGCCACAGCAAGCACTGCTGCTGCATTATTTAAATTGTGCTCACCAGGTACTTTTAACTTCAAATTAACGTCACCAAAAAGCTCATAATCAACCACCGTACACTTTGCCTTTTTTGCCACTTCGGCAATGTGCGGCTGTTCCAGATCACACACGAGATATCCATCTGCCGGAATTTTTAAAATAAGCTCAATAAAAGCAGACTTAATATCCTCAATGTCCTTGTAATAATCCAAATGATCATCATCGATGTTGGTGATAACAAGAATCGATGGATGGAGATTTAAAAACGAACGCTTGTATTCACACGCCTCAGCAATCAAAATATTTCCTTTCCCTGCAACAAAATTACTTTGAGTATCGTTGAGCAGACTACCGACGACAACCGTTGGATCGAGCTTTGCATCCATCAACACTTTAGCCATCATCGCTGTTGTTGTGGTTTTACCATGAGTCCCGGCAACTGCGATCGTATATTTATGTGATGATATTACACCAAGGGCCTGCGGATAGGTAATCGCTGGGATGCCAAGTTCCCGAGCCTTGACCAACTCTGGATTATCTTCAGGGATTGCAACGGTATAAATAACGAGCTCAATGAGTGAATTAATGTTCTCAGCTTTTTGCTCATAAAAAATAGTTGCTCCTTCTTTGAGCAATTCGGTGGTAATTTCTGATGGTGAGCGATCGGAGCCTGAAACGTCTTTACCTTCAAGCATCATCATTCGGGCGAGGGCTGATACACCAATTCCACCAATACCAATGAAGTATACTTTTTTATATTTCGTGAAATCTATTTCCATGTTATTTTTTTAGAAATTCTGCCGGAATTCCCTGATCTACCAGAACCGGCATAAGATTGGCCCAAATGACTTTTTGTTTCGTTGCTGACATTCGTTTTAAATAGAACAAGTCATCCCCACGAGCAAAAGTGTGTTCTCCCGTTTTGCCAGGAACATATGAATTAAAAGCCACTTTGATTAAGTCATCATACTGAGAAAGTGTGGCATTGATCGATGTATTTATTCCCGCCCCCTCAATTGAGAGCACCGCAGTATTTTTGTTGCTAACCACCAACGTATAGTCCCAGGTTTGATTAGGCGGAACATATTCTGCATAACGGTACGTTCCGGGTGCAATATACTTTTGTACCAATCGATACTGAGTTTGATTCTCAACAACAATTGAGGCATTAACCTGTTCCTGATAGCGTGGATATTTTATAGCAAACAGTGAAACAATTCCAACTGCAATAATGATAAGAACAATAAGTATTGCAATAAGAACTTTTTTAACACTGAGTTCCCATTCGGGAGCATTCATATATGTATATTGGCCGATCATGATATAAGTATACTACAACCTTATATAACCCTACAAAGCAGAAATACACGCATTAAACTGATCACCACGGTCATACTCATTTTTAAACAGACCAAATGAAGCAAATGCCGGGCTGAAGAGCAGTGTGTCCCCTACTGTCGCAGCAGATAATGCCTGTGTAACTGCATCAGCGAGGTCAGTGGCATGAGCAACAAGGACACCAGAAATAGTTCCCTTGATTCTGTCAGTGCCGGTGCCGGGCAAGAGTACGACCGATTTACAATACTGCGGCAACGCAGTTACCAGTTTCGTCATATCAAGATTTTTATCAGCACCACCCATAATCAACACAATATTTCTATCTTTATTTTTTAACGCTTCAAGCCCTGCCAGTGCCGCATCAGGTGATGTCGCATTTGTATCATTGTAAATTCTGATGCCTTTATATTCTTTCACAAATTCAAGCCGGCCAGGAACGCCTTTAAACTGTTCAACGACTTCCTTAATGATAGTTTCAGAAATAGTAAATATCTTGGCTGCCTCATATGCCAAGGCTGCGCTCCAGCGATTGTGTTCACCTGGCATAAGTATATTCCAGGATGCAATAGTATGAGGATCTGCCTGAATTGTTTTACTTTTAACGATATCTCGATACTGTTGTTTTATCGCTCTATCTACGTCATGACCTAGTATCAGATAATCATTATTGGTATGAAACCGAAAAATATGCGCCTTATCATAAAAATACTTGCTTATGTCGCCCCCGTAGTAATTAAGATGATCCGGGAGAAACGTCGTAAAAATAGAAACATGGGGACTAATCTTTGATTCACCAAAGCCCTGTAATTGCCATGAATCCAACTCAAGCACAGCGATATCCCCCGGCTGGGCTTGTTTGAGGTATTGCAACGTTGAGACCCCTTTAATGTTGCCACCCAGAAAAATCTTGGGAGCGTTGGGAGCGAGGTCGGACCTCGCTGAAGCTTTTGTTAAAATCTCATACAACAAATGGGTTACTGTTGACTTACCGCGCGTGCCAGTGATACCGATCGCCGTTACACCGCTGAGCTTCACAAATAGTGATGAACTCATTTCGACAGGAATATTATTTTTCTGTGCTTCAGCAATATAGGGAGACTCAAGCGGCACGCTGGCAGCTTTCAAAATAAAATCTCTATTGCGGAAATCCTCCAATCGATGCTCACCTAAAACATAGGTAATATTTTTAAAATTTTTAAGAGATTCAAGACTTGAAGCAAGTTCTTCTTTCGATTTTAAATCAGTCACAATAAGCTCAGCACCTTCTTCAGCCAGAAATGCAACATCTCCCACCCCTCGGCCCAAAAGCCCAAGCCCCATGACCGTAATTTTTTTGCCCTTGAAATATCCTGGTGTGTACATAGATTTATACTATCATGCATAAAAGAAAATTCGGCAACCACCAGGAGGTGGTTGCCGAACGTTAGTTGGCTTTGCGTGAGCTCGTCGGGTAGCCGGGAGTGGCGTGCTCAACCTCGTGCGCGATGGCATCGACCTTAGAGCCGAGAAGGTCTCGCAATCGGTCGATTTTGTCGCGCGAAGGGCTTTCGTGTGCCACTACGCCCCGACAATAGTGCGTATAGGCCACCCGGTATTGCCGCTCAAGATTCTCATGCATGTGAAGAACTCCTGTAAAAACCAGGTTATAATGTAACATATTTTATTGTAAAGTCAATACATCTCTAGCTTATATCTCATACCCCATATCTCGAACAAGCTCTTTAAGCAATTCATCTGAACCAGGATATGCAGCGGGATCTTTAAGTGATGCATATTTTTCTTTAGCTGCTATTATACGATCTTTGGCGTAAACAATATTTGAATCAAATCGTCGATATTTTCCAACTAAAGCATTTTTTATCATTTCTGCTTTGGGGTGCGCATTGATTGCATTATTTGAATTAATAACCGAGTTAAAACGAATTTTTTGATGGAGAGCAAAACCAGTTTGAGTATCAATCCAGCCAATCATGTCAGAAGCAATCTTTGCTTTTCGTTCTGGACTGATGGTATCTATTCCCTTTTTAATTTCTGAGCCGATTAATTCTCTCAACTCTCGATATTCTGCATTACCTAATTGTTTAAATTCTTCACCGCTTACTTTACCGGCATAAGAAAGATCTGCAAAACCACTGGCAAGTGTCGAGATTGAACTCTCAGGAGTTAAATATTTTTGATTAAATTTTAACCCAAGATAATTTCCCTCCTTATCTTTCATGAGATAGGGCCTCAAATCAATTTCTGCATTTTCACTTACATGTATCGTTAGATGCTCTTCAGCAATAGGCGCCATACCTGCTTCAGGGTATGTTGCAGCAATACCTTCCCGTACTTTCTTACGTGCACTCTCAGTATATATCTCACCATTAGGGTCAAGCTCCTCTAATATTTTTATCGTTTCATCTGCACTTTTCCGTTCATTGCCTCCCTGTTCCTCATCTACAGCTTCTTTGAGATTTGGAGGAACATCACCCACTTCCCAGCCGCGGATACGCATTCGTTGACCATAGAAAAATGAAGTTGGATCATTATTCAATAAATAATCCACAACTAGATCATGCCCGCCAGCGACTGTCGGAATAACAAGTTCATCTTCTTCGGTGACAAGCTCAGAAGCAACTTCTTTAATCCGCTGCAAAATATCCAAACCATCATCTCTGAATCCCCGAATGTGATCGGGATTATGAAATGGTTCGTTTCCATAACGCTGGTACATCAAATCATCAAACCTATTTAAAATCCTTAATACCCGCTCAGCGTATTCAACATGCTTTTGTTCTTCTGTTTGTTCCTTTGTATCAGAGATACCAAGTTCAGATTCAAGCTGCTCTACTCTTTTGTCGGCCTGTGAATCATCACGCTCAGATAATGCAGCTGTTGTATCAATCTCGTGCTTGAGATAAGCAGCGTCAACAGGTGATGGTGGATTTTCGACATCTGGAATATTTTGCTCAACATTATTACCGAGATGTTCTGGGATAGCCATGATATTTAGTTAACGTAGTAGTACCTCTATTGTATATCCGTATCCACAAGTACACAAATTAAGTATAGGTTAGTTTAGGAACGTGTAAAGAATGATGAGTGAAAGGAAAAATACTGAAATCTCAGTTATCGAAACTATCGTAGGGCGTAAATAAAAATCTCTGAACCAGGTAATCGGCCCAGGTTCATAGGGTTTTTCAATATTAAAGAATTTATAGCGCTTTTTAGAGATTGGTGTAAACCACATAATACCCGGACCGATCCAAAGAGAGTCATGAATAAAATGAAGTAAGGTTGTACTAAAAAAGAGTAATGCCCAGAGTGGTCCGGCTATAAAATAAAGCGTTATTGAAATTACTAAATATAACCACGGCTCATGCGTCCAGTCGCGATGATCGTTAAAAATCTTTTTAAACCAGGGGTGAACATAGCTCAACATATCAATATCCGGAATCAAGGCAAACAAAATGCCAGCTATAACATAGATGGCATTAAGTTCCACTCCAAAAAGATGAGTGAGTATAGTTGAGAGAATAATTCCAATGCCGATGTCTCCGAACATCTGGCTATTGTACTCCGTTAGATCGTTTCAACCAAGATCATATTGGTATCCACTTTCTTTCCGAAAGGCATACCAAGAGCAAGGACAATTTTGTCTCCCTTATCAGCAAGCTTGTATTTTAGGCAATGGGCTTTCGCCTGCTTGATCACATCATTAAGCATCAAGGTTTTTTTGATCAAGACCGGAGTTACTCCAAAGCTCATGAGCAATTGGTTGTGAGTTTTCTCATTAGGAGTCATGGCAAGCACCGGCTGCAATGGTTTGTAACGAGCGATCATTCGGGCGGTAAACCCTGATTCAGTGAAAGCAACAATTGCTTTTGCATCGAGGGTATTTGCAAGATCGACTACTTCGTTGGTGATTGCGTCAGCCACTCGATTGTCTGTTGAAGGATGCTTGTACATCTGATCTTCGATCACGTGATCGATATAGATCGCATCGTTTTCAACTTTCTGAGCAACACGAGTCATCACCGCTACCGCTTCAACAGGAAAATCTCCAAGTGTTGTTTCTTCAGAAAGCATGATTGCATCGGTACCGTCAATAATTGCATTTGCAATGTCAGAGACTTCTGCGCGGGTAGGCACAGGGCTTTTGATCATAGACTCGAGCATATGAGTTGCAGTGATCACAAGTTTACCCTGTTCATTACATTTCTGGATGATACTCTTTTGAACCATTGGTACATTTTCTGCACCAATTTCAATTGCCATATCTCCCCGAGCAACCATTACACCATCAACCAGCTCGATGATCTCATCAATATTTTCGAGACCTTCAGTGTCCTCAACTTTTGCAATGATCTTTGCTTCTGATTTTGCTTTTGCAAGCATTGCTCGGAGTTCGCGAATATCATCAGCACGTCGAACGAATGAGAATGCAACGAAATCAACTTTATTTTTAATACCAAATTCGAGATCTTTCTTATCTTTTGGTGTAAGTGAACTGATAGAAAGATGTGCGCCTGGAAGATTCACACCGCGCTTGTTCTTAATTTCACCGCCAACAATCACTTTACAGATAACATCGTTGCCTTTGATATCAGTGATCTCAAGCCGTTTTTTACCATCGTGAAGCAAAATGAATCCACCGACTTTGAGTTCCTTTGGAAGCGGTTCGTAGTTTACTGAAACGCGATCTTCATTTCCAACAATCTTGTCGGTAGTAAGGGTAAATTTCTGACCTTCTTTAAGGGTAACCGCACCATTTTCAAAATCTCCAATTCGAATTTTTGGTCCGCCGAGATCCTGCATGGTTGCTGCAGGGATACCAGTTTTTTTGCTTGCTTTCTTGAGGTTATCAACTTTTACCTGGTGCTCTGCAAAATCACCGTGAGAGAAGTTGAGTCGCATGATATTAAAGCCAGCTTTGAGGAGCTCGCTGAGCATTGCTTCTGACTGGGTAGCAGGACCGATCGTTGCAACAATTTTTGTTTTCTTATTCACTACATTCATATACTTAAATTTTTGTTAATAGCTTTAACATCATACTGATTTTGAGCAAAATTGCAACCAAAGAAAAGGCCGTCGATCAGTGATCGGCGGCCTACCTGCTTACTTCAGAGATGTGTAGTTGTACCC
>JALYRQ010000062.1 GCA_030855125.1 bacterium
TAGTAGTACCAAAAGAACCTGCACCTAAAGCAGAAGCGGCACCAGCTCCAACACCTGAGCCAGAAGCTCCTGCAGCAGAGCCTGTTGCAGAAACCGCCTAGTGCGGTTTTTGTTTTGCACAACTTTGATTGACGCGAAGTTATGGCTTGATAGAATTAAATGAAGCAGTAAATTAACGTCGACCTACTGCACTTATAGAATCGAATACAATGACAGAACAAGACTCACAGTTTTTAGATTATGTTGTAAAAGCGCTTGTCGATAATCCGAACGATGTGAAAATCAATCGCACCGTGGATGAAATGGGGGTTCTCATGACACTCTCAGTCAATCCCGAAGATATGGGAAAGATCATCGGTCGTCAGGGAAACACCGCAAAGGCTATCCGAACCCTTCTCCGTGTTGTTGGTATGAAAAATAACGCTCGAGTCAATCTCAAGATCAACGAGCCAGAAGGCGGTGTCCGCAAGGAATCAGCAACAAAAACTGTTGATGAAGCAATGGAAGACCTTAAGCTCTAAATCAAAAGTCCCACCTACGCTAAAGCTTCGGTGGGCTATGCATATATTAAAAAGTGTGGTACTATATGTATCACACTTTTTCGATTAAACAATAGTATGAATTTCCATATTGTCACATTATTCCCCGGTGCTTTTGACTCATATTTTGGTGAGTCGATTTTGAAGCGGGCAATTGAGGATACAAAGATCACGGTCAAGTTTTATAATCCACGAGATTTTTCTCCTGAGGTAAATACAAAAGGTAAAGCAGTACGGATCGATAAGAAGCCCTATGGGGGAGGACCAGGTATGGTGATTGAGGCGCTGCCGGTGATCAAGGCTCTTGAGGCTATCATGAAGAAGATCAAACACCCCCGCCTCTCGAAGACTCGAGCCACCCCCTCTTTATATAAAGAGGGGGACAAAGGGGGTGTTCGTAAAATTAAAATCATCTGGCTCTCTCCAGGCGGCAAAGTATTTGATACGGAGTATGCCAAATCAGCTGCAAAAAAATACACTGATATTGCCATCATTTGCGGACGATATGAGGGTATTGATTCACGAGTGAAGAAAATTTTTAAAACGGAAGACATTTCTGTTGGTCCATTTGTGCTGACGGGTGGGGAATTGCCGGCGATGATTATTATCGATTGTATCTCTCGTCAGGTTGAGGGAGTCTTGGGAGACTTTAACTCGCTTGAAGAGACTCGGGTCTCTGCACATGATGTCTATACCCGCCCAGAAGTCCTTGAATACAAGAAAAAGAAGTATAAAGTGCCAAAAGTGCTGCTTTCAGGCAACCATGCTGAGATCGAGAAGTGGAAAACTCAGCAGTAAGAAACTGATCAGGTTGACGTCGTGATATAGTAGTGATACAGTTTATTTAGTCCGTTGTGCTTAGTATGTACTTAGTACAGAAAGCGAGGTGGACCTTGTTGGTTTCCCTAAAGCTGCTGCTTAGTGTAATCTGCCTCTGTGTGCTCGGAGTCGTGATGATGATCTTTAGTTTCCTGACCTCATGGCCACACTTGCTCAATGAATTAGAGTCTCAAGGTGGCCTTAACCCCAAGAGGCTCGCTCAGGGAGTTCGGAACTGGTGGCGAGCCTATGGCCCGATCTAGCGTATGCTTTTGAGGGTCATTTTCTTTGGCTGAATACTACTGTGGTTAACCAGGTTGACAAGCTCTTTTTTCTGAGTATAATGGCACCTATCCTATCGCAAGAATGTGTTACGGCTGATGAATGAGGATTAATTATAAGTAGGGGTAATTATTCCAGAGTCTTGCACTCAACAACTAAATAACCTTTTATATTGGACAAGGAAGTCCGCCTGACCGCGGATTATTTTACGTTGTGGAAATTGTTTTATTATTAGTTAGTATACATACCACCATATGTCACATACGCAACCTTCAATACCGGAGAGTACTGCAGGCCAGCGCGAGAAAAAGTATTTCGGAAAGTTCAAGGCGCCCTTGACCGAAATGCCCAACCTCGTAGAGGCACAGATCGATTCTTACAAGGCCCTCATTGATACAGGCCTTGAAGAAGTTTTTAAGGAATTTTCACAAATCAAGGACTACTCAGGCAAAAAGTTCGAGCTCGACTTCGTTGGACTCAAGCTTGGAGCGCCTCAGTACGACGAATTTTACGCAAAGGACAATAAGCTTTCAT
>JALYRQ010000063.1 GCA_030855125.1 bacterium
GTGAAGGACCGCCTCCATCATCTGCATCATCATCACCGTCCTCGTCGTCTGAATCACAGTCGCCATTGCTGCTGCAGTCATCATCGTCAGAGTTGTCGTTATCAGGTTCAGGGTCTGGTTTAGGTTCAGGATCTGGTTTAGGTGGGTTATCGTCGGAGTCATCATCACTGTCCGAGCCTGGAGTGTCACTACCCGGTCCATTTGAATCGTTGTTATCTTCCTTGGGACCCGTTTCAGAACCGGGTTTGTTTTCATTTAAGTCGGGAATAATGCGCGTCTTTTCAGGTCTGCGTTCAGATGGAGCAATACTCACGTCAAGGACACCAGACTTTGAACCATCAGGTCTTTCCACAGTAGGCTGACCATGATTTTTCCATGCATCCCACAAACTAACGATGCTATAGTCGATAAGCTTGTTTAACTCCTGTCTGGTCAGAGTTCCCGCACGCGCAGATGTACAGTAGAGGCTCAACAAAATTAAGATGAAAATCTTTCTCATTTTACTGAAACCTCCACATCAACGATTTTTCCACTACGTAAAACCTTAAAAGTAAAATGATCAGCTCCACTTCTCAAAGTATCAACAAGATGTTGAGAATTCTGTATGTGCTCAGCACTTACACCGTCGATTGCTTTAATAATATCACCATCGACAAAACCAGCTTTCTCCCATAGCGAACCCTTTTCGACCTTAAGAACCATTCCGCTCTTATTGCTTGAGGAAAACTCTTTAATTGGGCCAGCCATAGAAGTCGCGCTTAAACTTACAAATAAACTCAATGCAAAAAAACTGTTTCTCATATTGGAAATTTCTCCTGTGAAGAAAATTTAATTAATTTTTTCTGATGAAATTCGGACGTCATCGGCGAATTGTTCCCGATACATATTGCCTGATTTTGCTACACGAATGAATTCACCCTCACGTTTACTATTAACAAAATTCCCAGTTCTAACATCGCCGTTCGTATAGGTCATTTTTCCAAGACCATGAATTTTCCGTTGGCATGTTGCCCGGAATAAATAAGCCCGGAAGAATAAAGCATCGTGCCTTCCCCGTGCAGCGTGTCGTTTTCCCAATTTCCTTTGTAGGAAATATATTCTGCGCCTGCTGCCCAGGTTTGTTCGCCATAACCTGATCTTTTATCATCAACCCAATTACCTTCATATTTTTTCCCGTTCGCATAGCCCATCGTTCCTTTTCCGTTACGGAGACCATTCTTAAACGTACCCATATAGAGGTCGCCATTCTTATAGTGATAGGTAATTGAAGAACTCTCGGAAAAGTATTTTGGCGCTTTCGATTCTGTAGATAAAACAGAATTTAATCATGTTTTGACATCTTCATAGCCAATCCAGGCGTGCTGAGTCCAAATCAAAAAGCCATCGTTTCCAGTTAGAATTCCATTATTCGTTTTTGAGTTGACCGCCAGGAGTTCACCGCTAGTTGTATAGACTGGTCCTCCTGAATCCCCCTGCTCGATAAATCCATCGATACCTTCCTTGTCTGAAGACCCATCAAGCTGAAAATAACGATGATTACTGGGTGAGAAAATAGCATTATCATCTATGATTCTATTTCGAGCTGTTTTCATGTACTCAAAATTGGTTTCAACCTTACAGTCTGATGACGACATTCCAGTTTTCTGACTGCAACCATATCCCGCAAGATTCACTGCTGTACCGATTTCAGGTTTCTGAGTTGAAAGAGAAGCTATATCAACCAGAGCATCTATATCACTGACCTGTTCAGCAGTTTGGTTTCGAACGTCGAAAACAGCAATATCACTCATCTGATCTGCATTGGCAGTCCAGCTTGGATGGAATTGGATATTGGAAATTATAAGATTAAACCTTTTACTATTGCTTGCATAAAGCATAAGGCTTGTTTCATATTGACACCTTTAAAACAATGAGCTGCTGTTATGAATGTAGTCCGACCGATTCGCGTACCAGTACATTGTTGACCATTTGCAACCGTGAGGATGCCGATCGTTGCAGGATAAACTCCTTTGACGTTCTTGTCATTAGGTGCCGTTTGACCACCAATAATGTGCAGTTCAGAACTGGATTGAACTCCGCAGCTAGTAGCCATAAGGAAAACAAGAATAGACAATTTTTTCACGTGTAACTCTCCTTTTTAC
>JALYRQ010000064.1:0-411 GCA_030855125.1 bacterium
GGTAAGGGAAGCAAAGATTGAGGCTGCTTTAGAAAAAGTTCGCAGTCGTTCTTTAGCAATGCATAAGAGCGATGAGCTGCAGGAAGTAGTGAACACTGTATTTGAGAGATTAAAAGAGTTGGATATGGAAATGGACTCTGCCAACATTGCGATTTTTAAAGAAGGGTCAAGAGATTTTGATTATTGGGTTGCCAGCGCTTTTCAACAACGTTCGGCAAGCTTTCACATACCATATACGGAGTTGCCCTTGACAAGAGATCTGATAGCAGCCAGGGAAAGCGGATCAGACTTTTCTGCCAAGGCTTACACGTTTAAAGAAAAAAATGAATGGTTTAACAACACTGATTTTAAATTTTTAACTCAGGAACGAAAGCAATTCATTTTAGATGCTCCGGCTATTACAGTATCAAT
>JALYRQ010000064.1:421-2102 GCA_030855125.1 bacterium
GGCGTACAGGTAATCAGATATTCCACCAAATTGCTTTCTGAAGGAGAGGTTGAAATATTAAAACGATTCTCCAAAGTATTTGAACAGGCTTTTACCCGTTTTCTCGATTTGCAAAAAGCTGAAGCGCAGGCAAGAGAAGCAAACATTGAAGCAGCACTGGAAAAGGTTCGAAGCCGCTCTCTCGCCATGCATAAAAGTGATGAGCTAACCGAGGTAGTAGCGATTCTTTTCGAAAAATTAAAAGAACTTCAAATTCATGCAACAGCTGTCGGCATTGCCATTCATATTGATGGTTCAAAAGACTTGAATGCTTTTGTGTGCGGTGAGAATGAGGCTGGCTTGGTCATCACCAATTATCGTCTCCCTTATTTCAATAATAAAATACCGAAAGATTTAAGCAACGCCCTTGAAAAGCAATTAGATTTTTTTGTTGGTAATTATTCAAAAGAAGAAAAAAATTCATTTTATAAATATGTATTTGAACATACAGATGAATTTAGGCATTTGCCCGAGGATATGAAGCGCATGATATTCGAAAGCCCGGTCTATAATATTTCCATGGTGGCGGTTAAAAATGCAGTGTTTAATATCAATGATTTTGAAGGGAAGGTTTTATCTAAAAATGAAGTAGAAGTCATTAAGCGATTTGCAAGAGTTTTTGACCAATCCTATACCCGTTTCCTCGATCTGCAAAAAGCAGAAGCGCAGGCGAGGGAAGCGCAGATTGAAGCTTCCTTGGAGAGAGTAAGAAGCCGGGCATTGGCCATGCACAAGACAGACGAATTGCTCGATGCAGCTGAGCTTTTATACAAAGAAATAACCGGCTTGGGAATTACAAGTATGAATGTTTCTTATGCCTTTGTCGACGTGGAAAAAAAATACGATTCCTACTATGGCATTAATCCCGTGGATGGTAAAATTCCACCGTTTCCTTTTGTATTTCCACACACCGAAACAGTGATGCGTTCCATTTTGTCAAGTTGGAAAAAGCAGGAAACTTTTCATGTGGTTAAATTGGACCGTGAAGCGACGCTGAAACATCAAACCTGGGTTGGAGAGCATATGCAAGCAACCTTTGCTGAAAACAAAATCCCTTTTTCGGTGGAAGCGTTTTTGGAAGTATCTCCACAAACAGCGATGATATATACTTTCAATTTCGTTCAGGGGTATTTATTTCTCGTTGGTGAAACAAGTTTAACAACCCAGGAGGAAGAAATGCTGTTGCGATTCACCAAAGTTTTTGAAATGACTTATCGCAGGTTCTTGGACTTAAAGCAGGCTGAAGCGCAGGCACGTGAAGCACAGATAGAATTAGGTTTAGAAAGGGTGAGAGCAAGGGCAATGGCCATGCAAAAATCAGATGAGTTAGCCGAATTGGTAGATACTGTTTTTAAAGAATTGACAAAACTTGATTTTGCACTTTCCTGGTGTATGATCAATATAGTAGATGAAAGCACCATGTCAAATATGGTTTGGGGCGCAAACCCGGAAATTGGTAAGCCGCCTGAATCTTATCACATGTTGTTTGAAGACTATCGTTTTCATCATGAAATGTTTAAGGCGTGGAAAGAAAAACAGGCTAAATGGGTTTTTGTATTGAAGGGGGCTGAAAAAGAAATTTATGATGAATATTTATTTAACCAGACAGAATTCAGAAGAGTACCAGAACTGGTACAGAAAG
>JALYRQ010000065.1 GCA_030855125.1 bacterium
AATTCTTCTAAATCACCTGAAAGTGATACAACATCAAGTGAGGATAGTCCATAGTTTGAAAAAGATTCTCGAATATCAATCGTATCTGTGGCTACATGTAATAGCTCTGCAATATGTTTGATCAACCAATCCTGAATTTCTCTTTTGCTTTGCACGTCGTATCAATTAGTAAAAAAATCGATTAAAAAATTTTCTACCTCTGTACTCTATAACACTGTTCTTCTCAGTTAACTACTACTTCCTGAAACGCTTACCACCTACCTGCATCTGCCAAAATGCAGATAACCCTGGTCGACGATCAGGTACGCTCTGCGAATTATCAGTACTCATACTATTCCACATGACCGGATAAGCTTCTACCGGCGGTACATCATTCATGGGTTCAGGCTTCTGCACATTATTCAGAGCATTAGCAATGAACGGCGATAATTCCTCATGCTTAACTTTTTCATGTATAACTTCTCTTTCTTTAAATTGAGGCAGCACTTCAGTCCCAAAAAGTTCAAGTGATTTGCAGATATGTTCATGATGATAGTTACCGCTTTGTTGCAATAAGATCAATTGATCTACACCAGCGTCTTCTAAAGCTCGAAAGTTTTCTATGAGATGTTTTGGATCTCCAATCCCCCTCATGCCGGCCTTCTTCCTCTCACGTTCCATCTTTTCAACAACTGATGTCGGTTGTTCTTTAAAATCACTCCACAAATTTGTACGACCAGGAACATGTGTACCATCACGCCAATAATGACCTAAACCATGTGCAAAAAATTGCGCTCCTTCCATTCCTCGTTGTATTGCTGTTTCATTATTCTGATCACACATAAATCCGGTAAGCATTGATACGTTTGGATTAACTGATTGACCAATCGGTTTGCAATTCTTTTTAAAGGTTTCATAATACTCATCAACCCAAAACTTCGCTTCCTCGGCATTCACAAAAGCAAAAGTTAACCCTCCCATGCCTAATTGAGCAGCTAGTTGCAGGCTGTCGCGGTTGGAACACGCAGCCCAAAGAGGCGGATGTGGTTTTTGAATAGGTTTTGGAACGATGTTTCTGTGCGGCATCGAAAAATATTTTCCATTGAAACCCGGATAAGGTTCCATGCACATCATTTTTGCGGTCTCTCTTACCGCTTCAGCCCACATGGCACGTTTGTCAACAAAGTCAACACCAAATCCTTCCAGTTCCATACGCGAACCTGACTCACCGGTACCCCATTCTACACGACCACCACTGATGATATCTAGTGTAGAAAGTCGTTCTGCAATTCTCGCTGGGTGATTAATGTTTGGAGACATCACGACTATCCCATGTCCAAGGCGAATATTTTTAGTTCGTTGGCTGCATGCAGCGAGGAAAACTTCAGGAGCGGAAGAATGGCAATATTCTTCAAGAAAGTGATGTTCCTGTACCCAGACATAATCAATGCCAATACGATCAGCTAACTCCACCTGCTCCAGCGCTTCCCGGAAAAGTTTGGCTTCATCTCCTTCCCGCCAGGGACGGGGCAATTGTAGGTCGATGAATATGCCAAATTTCATATTGATTTAATTTCATTAAATGTTCCAGCTAAGTAATACTCTTTGCAAAGAAAATGTCTTGTTTTACCACTGCTAGTTTTTGGTATGCCACCAGCATTGATTAGCCTAATATCGTTTACATGGAGCTCATGATTTATCGAGACAGCGCGGCGTATCGCTTTTACTACTTCTTCCTCTTTTACAACAAGCTTTTGATCGTGTTCCACAATAATGATGATTAGTTCAACTCCAGATTTGCAGATCGAAAAAACTGCGCACCCCGCTGGCCGTATCGAAGGATGAGAATCTTCAACTGTGCGTTCTATATCATGGGGATAGTGGTTTTTTCCTTCTGAAATAATTAAGTTTTTGAGACGCCCTGTTATGTATAATTCACCTTCATACAGAAACCCAAGATCTCCGGTACGTAAGAATGGTCCTTCCTTACTATCAGACAGCATCGCAAGAAAAGTGCATTCGGTTTCCCTGGGGTTGTTCCAATAGCCGTTCGCGACACTGGGTCCTCTCACCCAAATTTCTCCGACTTCGTTTACGGGACATGGAGCCAGCG
>JALYRQ010000066.1 GCA_030855125.1 bacterium
CCACGGCAACCATATGATCACACGGATGTGATCGTCGTGTCGCAGCAGATCCAGGAACATTTACGAGACGACGTTGCGAAAGTGATTCGTTTTCGCTGGAGGTTCTTGATTGGGTCGTGGATTTCACTATTCGTGTGGCACAAGCTACACCAGTGGGACATCCTCTACTTCAAACAACCTCGCGCATGACAAATGTTCTACCAGACCTAGCCCCGCAGTTGTGGAAACACGACGGCGGGCGCTTTTTTTTATATAATGATGAGTATGAGCCGAAAACTTTTTTATTTTGTTCGCCACGGTGAGAGTCTTTTAAACGCTGAGAGTATTAGACAGGGATCAGAAGGTAGTTTGAGTGAAAAAGGAAAAGAACAAGCAGAGGGTACCGCAGCTCGACTTGCTGATAGACCGTTTGAAGTTATTTTAGCGAGTCCTTATACTCGAACCAAAGAAACCGCAAATATTATTAATCATATACTCCAAAAATCATTAGAGATTGAATACTCACCCCTCCTCCAGGAGCGCCGCAATCCATCTGAAATCATTGGCAAATCAATGAAGGACCCAGAGGTTGCACGAATCATTGATCTAATTGATAAAAGTTATCACAGTGATGATTACCGGTTTTCTGATGAGGAAAACTTTCAGGATCTTAAAGCTCGTGCGAAAGCTGCTTTAGATTATCTACAAATACGTGAGGAAAAAAATATTCTCGTTGTAAGTCATGGAATATTTATACGAATGATCGCAGCATATATTCTCTACGGCGAAGCTCTTACTGCATCAGATTACAATCTTATGAGTTTCTTAAATGCATCTAATAATGCAGCAATTACTGTATGTGAATATAAAAAACCGTGGTTCAAAGACGCTACATGGAACCTTATTGCATGGGATGACTATATTCATGATCCAAAGAATCGAAGTCGAGGTATATAATACGGTTGTGTAATATAGTGAGGGTGATACAATATTTATACAAATTATGGAAACGCAAACAGCACAACACAAAAAGAAGGTATTGATTGTAGAAGACGATGCATTCCTCCAATCATTGCTCTCACAAAAATTATTATCTAAGGGGTATGTGCTTCTCACGTCACGAGAAGGCATTAAGGCAATAGAAATAGCAAAAGCAGAACAGCCTGACATTATCCTTCTTGATATTCTCCTTCCCGGAATGAACGGGTTTGATGTTCTTGAAGAACTTAAAGGAAATGAAGCAACAAAGCATATCAATGTAATTATGCTTTCAAATCTTGGACAGCAGACAGATATTGAAAAAGCACTCAAGCTTGGAGCTTCACAATTCCTCGTGAAAGCAAACACAACTCCTGACGAAGTAATTCGAAAGATTGAAGGAAATAAATAATACAAAGAAAAGACCGCTCCTCCTGAGCGGTCTTTTTTAATGGTTTGTACTACTTCCCTAGTTTCTAGCACGTGCAGCTACGCTGCTTCGCTGACCTCAATCCCAAGAAACTTCGACAACTGCTTGCGAGTCAAGTCTTGGTAGCGATTGCTCTTCAGCAACTTTTTGTTGAAGAACTTCGCATACAGGTACCGTGCCCGATTGAGGGCCTGTTGCCCCATGCCAGGCTGGACATCTTCCTTGATGCGATCGAGTGGAGTACGATCATGCCTGCGGACACGTGACTGACGTGCCTGCAGAAGTCGATGCGAACTCCACGCACTCCGTCGCGCGACCTTAAGTGGTCGTGCGTTGGTCTTCTGGACCATACGCGTGATCCTCAGTCCGTCCTACCTACGGACAATGCGAATTGTGAATGTAGCTTGGTAGGCAGCTACAGCACTTCTCCTCCTTTAATCTAACCACCTCTTTATAGATGAGTCAAGGACTTTCAGTATAAAAAGCTATTGCAACCCCCATAAAATCATGCTATAGTCTAGCCTTGTTAAAAGTTAATCGATAATACTCTGAGTACCCAACGAATACGAATAAATCACCAAATCCAAGCACCCGAACTTCGGGTTATCACTGATGAAGGAGAAAACCTCGGCGTGATGACAACCCAAGCGGCGCTTGAGAAGGCTGAACAGCTCGGAGTAGATCTTATTG
>JALYRQ010000067.1 GCA_030855125.1 bacterium
TTTTATCATACCATGCTGCTTAGTAAGCATTTAACAATACTACCATAATAACTGATGGCCTGCCTTAAACATGCTGTTAAAAAATTAGTCACTTATCAAAAAACTTTGCACTGGAACGGATAAAAAACAGTCAACGCTATAAGAACCTCACAGCTATTCCCGGTCCGTAACTCGGCCGTAGAGTTTCCTGGAGTTGTGCGGGGCCGTAAAAATATTTTTCCTCTCTACCAATGACTGGCCTTCACGAATTGATTAAATTTTGGTCTCATTGACTCATGAAGACTCAAACCAGAAAAAACTTAAACATCCAGGCCATGCTTGGCTCTCTTCAACCTTATTTTTCAAAGCTTGAAGATCCAAGACAAACAAAAACGATTCCGCTCACAGACATCATCATGTCTGGGCTTGCCGTATATCAATTAAAAATTCCTGCCCTTCAGCTTCTCGATGACTATAGAAATGAACCTCTTGCTCATCCAAATCTTAAACGACTATTTGGAATTCAATCTGTGCCCTCAGATACTCAACTCAGAGACGTTCTCGATCGAGTTCCAACAGATGCATTTCGAATTCCATTCGATATTATTTTTAGAACTCTACAGCAGGACAAGGCGCTTGAGCAGTTTAAGTTTTATGATGGAAACAAAGATCAATATCTGATTGCCACTGATGCAACTGGCATCTTTGGCTCCACAAATATCAAATGCGATCATTGCCTCGCAAAGATGCAGAGAGATCAAGGTGAAGATGGTGAAGAGCTTCTTTACCATCACCAACTTCTTGCTGCAGCAATTGTTCATCCTGATCGTTCAACTGTTATTCCACTTGCTCCAGAGCCGATCATCCAGCAAGACGGTAACGCTAAAAATGACTGTGAACTCGCCGCTGCGGAGAGACTGTACTTTCACATGCGACAATCACACCCTAAACTTCCAATGGTACTGCTGCAGGATTCTCTTTTTGCAAACACGAAAAACATTGCTCGTCTTAAAAAATACGACTTCGGATACATCATTGTCGCCAAAGAGGATAAAAATAAAAATCTCTTCAAAGGAATCGCAGCAAGACGTTCTCTCCTCAAAGATGTTGTCGACTTTAAAACTGTGACGACGATAGGAGATAAAGTCAAAAAAACGATGACACGAACTTACTCTTACGTGAATGGTATTCCTTTGACGGGAGAACAGGAAACGGATGTTAATTTTATTCAGTTCAAAGAAACGATTGAGTGGGAGATTAAAACAGGAAGAAAGAAAGGTCAGATTCAAAAAGAAGAAGTCAGTTACGCATGGATTACATCGATAAATTTAGACAGCTCAAATATAGAAAAAATAGTAGAAGCAGGGAGGAAGCTCTGGGGAGTAGAAAACGGAGTTTTTAACACACTAAAAAATCACGGGTACCGATTAGAGCATAATTATGGTCATGGTAAAAAGTTTCTTGCCAACAACTTTGCCATGCTCGCGATGCTTGCGTTTTTGATTGATCAAGTTCAAGAAGCACATTGCGATATATTTCAGGAAGCGATTAAGAGATGGAAGAATTCGAAGTCCAGGATCTGGAAGTTTCTTGATGTCATTATCAGTTTACAGTCATTCAATTCCTGGCTCGACTTATGGGTCTTTCTCTCAAAGAGTGGCAAGAGATTAGGCAAATCCGAAGATTCATGTTGAAAATCTGCTCGTTGGCAAAATTGGTCCCGAAAAAATCGTCTATTTTTTAGTCAATCGTCACACAAAAGTTCATACCGCTAAATCGTTGATCAGTGGCCGCGTTTCTATTTCCTCGAGTGAACTTGTTGATTTTCCTGGGAGAATTATCAAGAGGCCGGGAATCGCTGTTTGATTTCCCTTAACAAACCTTGGCACCCTCAATGCAATACAGATCTCAAGAAATTATTTATTAAAGAGGGGAATCACATGAAAAACTTTACCGTTGCCTTGGCCTTAACAGCTTTCTCTTTTTCTGCTTTCGCCGCCACCACCGCGACTTTAAATCTCAAAGGAACGATTCAGGAAAAGATGAGCATCGAAGTGCAAAACAACGCCCTCGCTT
>JALYRQ010000068.1 GCA_030855125.1 bacterium
CTGATTATATCCTAACTGTTCCATTTTGAATTTGATGGCTTCAATTGGATCTGGCAGGCCAACTGGAAAATGTTTGTCTTCATATTTTTCAATCAAAATGCTCAATACTTCCAATTCGTCTCCTTCATTAGAACCTTTTTTAGAGTCGAAAATAATTTCCAGCCTTTCTAAAGCCTGGTTATAGTCCTTTTTCGTTTTTATGGGTTTTACTGTCATTGTTTAAATTTTAGTTGCATCAATTTTGTCATACTCGGCGTGTGTTCCAATGAACCTAATCCACACCATTTGATAATCATAGTTAACTTTAACAATAAGTCGATAGTGATTGCCTTTGATATTAAATACAATTCGATTGTCTATCAAAAAACTTGCAGAGGGATATTCACTCTTGATGATTTTAGTGTTTCTCCACCCAGCTTTGCTTGTCTCCTGAAACCAAGCTTTAAGTTGTTGCTCGCAATCAGGATGCTTTTCCCAAAACTCCCGAAGTATTTTTTTGGCAATTACTCTCAACTTTGATCTTTCGCCAAAAGTAATGAAAGTTCCCGTTATGGGATATTTATTTTTGGAGGTGAGGATTTATAGAGTCTTAAATCGCATGACGCCCAACGGTTTAGGGCTTTGTGTTGTGGTGGGAATCAGGGAACGTCAGCCCAGCCCATAACCAAAAGCCCAATTGAAAAACTAAAGATAAGCCTTTGTCCGTCAGCCCACCATAACACAAAACCCATTGTGCTTGTTGCACAACTCACATTATGTGAATAAAAATAGTTGTTTTCCCCTTTGCTGTAATCGTAAATTAAAGTATGCAGGGAAAGAAGCAATACGCAGAGAAACTCTTTACTACTTTTCAATTAAGCGCTCATGTACCGGCGGATAATTTCTATTGTCGGTTGAAAGATTCGCTGGATCTTCAGTGGTTGTACAAGAGTACTAAAAAGTATTATGGTCGTGAAGGCCAGGCGTCTATTGATCCGGTGGTATTCTTCAAACTCATCCTGGTTGGTTACCTGGAGAACTTAAATAGTGACAGAAAAATTATTGCACACAGTAAGATGCGGCTGGACATTTTATTCTTTTTGGGTTATGACCTGGATGAAGAACTGCCCTGGCATTCTACTATCAGCCGCACAAGAGGGTTGTACGGTGAAGAAGTGTTCAAAGAGTTGTTCTCTAAGGTGCTGAGTCTTTGTGTCAGCAAACAAATGCTCAGTGGCAGACGACAAGCCATCGACTCCGCTTATGTAAAAGCGAATGCCTCGATGGATTCTTTAGTAGAGAAAGACATCATAGAAGATGGGCAGCATTACCTTGATGAGCTGCAACATGACGACTATGGTAAGGTCATAGAGCAGCACAATAATGTAATGAAAGATGACCGTGATAGTGATACCCTTACTAAAAGTAGAAGCAGAAGCACAGAGCAGCATCACTCCTGGAAAGGGGAAGAATATAAAGACATGCCCAAAGGCAAGTCCTTAACCAAAACAAGTGACGATGACAAGGGAGCCAGGCGGCCAAAGTTTGTTTCTAACCACACGCATTACTCTACTACCGACAGGGATGCGAGGGTGAGTGTAAAGCCGGGCAAGCCGCGGCAATTGAACTACTCCATGCAAACAGCCGTTGATATGGGCTCTCATGTGATCACTAACATAGAAGCCCACCTTGCTGATCGCAGAGACAGTGAATGTCTTTCCCAAGTTCTT
This sequence comes from bacterium, assembly GCA_030855125.1. Classification (GTDB taxonomy): domain Bacteria; phylum Patescibacteriota; class Minisyncoccia; order Phycocordibacterales; family JAKAEA01; genus JAIFWI01. Next base: position 1,710 of record JALYRQ010000068.1, read on the forward strand.
ACCAATACCATCAACAATTTACAGCAGCATGATTTACAAGTAGAAGAGATAGCCTGTGATACAGGATATAGTTCAAGTAAGGCACTTAAGGCTTGTGTTGACAATGACATCACTGCTTACATCCCAAACTTTGGACAGTACAAACCCTTTAGAGAAGGCTTTATTTTTGATGAAGCTGATGACCGATACACCTGCGAGGCCAAAGGCATACACCTGCCATACAAGAAAACGTACCAGGACAAGAAAGGCTACTACAAAAAGCAGTACCGCAGCAGTGCAAAAGACTGTGGTCACTGCCCACTACGCACCACCTGCATTGGTGGTCGTGCCGA
>JALYRQ010000037.1 GCA_030855125.1 bacterium
GGGTTTTTAAATACTTTGCTATTTTCTTCTAAATGCTCTAATAGAGCAGCCTTTGTCATAAAATCATCCTCCATGCCCGCATTATGCTAAAAGAGCGTTTGAACATCAAGCCCTGCCTGCGCAGACAGGTCTGCCGACTCTTTCTCTTTTGTTTTCTTGGCTTTTTTAGGTTTTACCTCAGCCTCAGCTAAGGTTTTTTTAGTATCTCCTGTCGATTTTGCTTTCAAAATCAACACATCACGAATGGCATTAATATACCGGCAATAATCACAATCATTCTTTTTGTTGCAGGGCGGGATCGAATCGCTCTGCAAACACATCTGAATATCAAGCAAGGTGTTCTCGATCCAACTATCATCGCCTTCGTACGGAATCAGTTTTATATCAAACTCAAGCTTGGCATCGAAGGCTTTCTTATCCCGTAGTCCGTTAGCATACACGAAATATCCAGTATTTGAAACACTAAAGCCTTTTTGCCGCAACAGCCACTGATAGATCTCGATCTGGCGCTTGTAGCCATCCTGCCAATCTGAATCAAGATTTACTTCTTCGTCTTTACTGGTACTTTTGTAATCGACAACCAGCAATTCTTCTTTGTCATTGATCCAGATATCGTCGACAGCGCCGGTAATAAGATATCCGGTTTGTGGATGACGATGCTGAATACCTTTGAACACTTCCCGCCATTCATCCATATCTTTGTGCTGGAATGGAATTGCTTTCAAACCATATGCAGCCATTAATGGATGCGGCGTCTTGCCATCTCGATGTACATCAAATTCTTTCTTAAGGAGATGATCAACAGCGCTGTTAAGATTGAATGGAAATCCCGGCGGACGAGCTACACCAAGTTTATTATCGATGTAAAAACATCGTGGGCAATCCATGAATAAGCTGATCTTTGACCGTGAGAGTTTCCAATTTGGACCGCCAAAGTTCCAATCTTTATTTCTGTTGGGCTTGTAGAAATACGACATGTACCGATTTTAACACACATAAACTACCATTACTTCTTGTGGTGGTGCGGAGTTTTGTGTCCGAATTTAGATTTGATTTTTGCTTCGAGTTTCCACATGACGGTGAAAATAAACAAGGTCATCATTGTAGTAAAGAGCGCAAGGACTAAGAAACCAAACCCAACTGCAATACCAATTGCTGCAGAAACCCAAATACCTGCGGCAGTTGTAAGACCGCTTAGTTTTGAACCTTTAAAGATAATCAGACCTGCTCCAAGAAATCCGATACCGGTAACAATGGCTGCAACGATCGAAACAGGGTCAGCTTTTGATTCATACCGATATAATTCAGAGGCACTGAGCGAAAGAATCGTTAACAAGCAGGCCCCAAGTGAAACAAGACCATAGGTTCGGGGTCCCGCTGTGCGCCCGGCAAGCACGCGCTCAATTCCCAGAATCATTCCAAAGCACGCTGCAATAAGAAGTTGGAAAAAGGGAAAGAGTTCTATGCTTGTAAATATCATACAAGTAACATATTAGTCTTTTCCTCCTATATTAACGATTGGATTCGCTGAAGGTACTGGTGAAGAAGTAGGATTAATTGTATTTACTGGAGTTGGTGAAGATATACTTGAAACCTGGCCGACATCAAATTTCACCATGATCTGCTTTCCTGAATCATCGAGAAGCGCTTTATCAAGCTTGCTGTCAAAACTTTTGAATGACCCGTCATCGGTGTGAATAATTGCGAAATAACTTTTTCCTGATTCGGTTGCGCGAAGCAATTCAACGGTCCCGGTGTTTGTTCCTTTATCAAATAATTTTGCTCCGAGGATACGCGGTCCTGGCTGCCCATTTATATCGTCACGAATGGCGATCCATCCCGGGGCTTCTAATACAATTTGAGAAATTTTAACTGATCTTCCGGCTGCCTGATTCTCAATAATCACTCCATTATCATCCGCAAGCGCTCCAACGGTAGTTGTGCCTATATCATTGGTCTCATTAGCAACAGGTGCAGTTGCTGCATCGCGATCAAATACCCAATAAATTCCAAGTCCAACAACAAGTCCTATCACAAAGGCCACGGCTAATCGTACATTCTGGTTTTCCATACTGAATTCAATTTATGAATAATACCTCTCTATTATATAAAGCTTAGGCTTTTTCCTCAACCCTTTCTTCAAGAAGACGAACTTCTTCCCGGACGGCCTCAATATTTGCCTGGCTGAGCCCGATCGATGCCAACAATGACTCATCCTCAATAAGCGAAGTTGTAACTACAACGTTTTTATCGAGCAGCAATTTCTTATCGTGATCACTGAGGCTATGTAAACAGGTCAGCGGATAGATATTTGCTTCATCCATCAGGTCATTGAGACTGCCATGTGCAGGATAATTCCAACCAATAATTTTTAGTCCCTGACATTCGGCATATTTCACAGCGCTTGAAGTAAATTTTGTGTTAGTTACAAGCCAGCCTTCTGTCATCGGCTTTGCTTCTTCTCCGCCAAATACATACGATCCTTTTTTGAGATCATCGAAACGTGCTTTCACGTACAATACAACTTTAAGATCGGATTTCATTCCGACCTGACTGTGATATTTTGCTTCGCACATAATTAATTCTTGGTCTTTCCAGGCAACAACATCAACTTCATGCTCAACACAGGGCGCGTGCACCATCTGATCGGTCACGGCTTCATATCCTTTTTTTCTTAAAATTTCAGCAATGAGTTTTTCAAATGGGAATCCTGAGGGACCAAGTTCAAACACAGCGCGGCGGAGTGAATAGTGGATTGAGGCTTTTCGCTCTAATTTCTCAAGAGATTCAAATGCATGTTTATAAATATCATGAGTAGACATACCATCTTCAAGTTCCAAAACGAGATGGCTGGTAATTTGCTGAATGTTATTTGCTGATGCGTGGGCGCGGCGGAGTGATCCTTGAAGCTTTTCAATATCAAATGGTTCTTTCTCACCATTTGCTTTCGTAACAAAAATTTCTTTAGTAGGCATATATATAGTATATCAAGAGCTCAGTTATTATTAAAATACTCAAGCAATAAAAAAGCCCGACTAAAAGCCGTGCTTACTCGTTACCGTGGGAAGTGATGATGCCGGTGATCGCAGTGTTGCTGATCTCCTTGGCGCGTTGAACCCGACTCATCCATGAGACGCCATTATCTACAGCAAGCCGGCCGATCTCACCATGGGCAGCCTGTAAGGCTTTAGCCAAGGTAACCAAACGCTGGTTTTCCTGGCCGAGATTGATGATTTCGTTTTTCAGGCGCTCGATCTCTGCCAAATGACGCTGGATCGTGACTTCAGACTCAGATAGAGACGTTCTGAGTCTATCGTTGGTCTGGATGAGCCGCTTCTCATACGTATCTGCTTTTTGAGTACCTTGTGCCATTGCTAAGCTCCAGAGTTGAAAAGTATTCCCCTTCTATAATTAGAGTAACTCACCTATGCTATTTTGTCAAATATTATTTGGATGAAGCTATCACACCGCCCCCGAGGCACACTTCCCCATCAAAGATAACTACCGACTGCCCTGCTGAGACTCCCTGCTGAGGATCTGTAAAAACGACCTCACCCCTGCCCCTCTCCTCACGAGAGAGGGTTACTTTACACTCCTGCTTGTCTTGTCGATACCGAATCCTCGCACTGTATACTTTATCTTCTACGGGCAGTTCACTAATCCAGTTTATATGTTCAAGGGTAACTACAGTGACGCGTTTCAATGCATCTTCTTCCGGTTTTTGCGACACCGTCAATACATTTTTTTCGGTATTTTTTCCTACAATATAATACGGTGCATCGTGCGGAGTATTTTTTAAAATTGTAAAACCATGCCGCTGACCGATTGTGTAAAATACGGCCCCGTCATGCGTACCGATTATTTCTCCAGTTTCGTTACACACATTTCCCGATTTAGATTCAATATAATGCTCGAGAAATTCTTTCATATCCACTTTGCCGATAAAACAAATTCCCTGGCTGTCTTTTTTCTCAGCAGTCGGTAATTTAAATTTCTTGGCGAGTTTACGCACTTCATCTTTTTGTAAATGACCGACGGGGAAAAGAATACTCTTCAAATCACTTTGAGTGAGGTTATATAAAAAATATGACTGATCTTTATTTTTATCGGCGCCTTCTTTTAAGACAATCTCCCCTCCTGCATTCTGCAGTGTTCCCCTCTTATTAATAAGAGGGGTCGACTCCAGCTTTGCTGGAGCGAGGGAGATTTGCGCATAATGTCCCGTTGCAATAAATTCGGCTCCCATCTCTCGAGCTTTTTTTAGAAAATGTCCGAACTTTACTTCTTTATTACACATCACATCAGGATTGGGAGTTCGTCCTGCTTTATATTCCGAGATCATATAATCCACTACACCTTTTTTATATTCTTCCTGAAGATCAAGGGTAATGAATGGGATACCCAAGTGTGCGGCAACCCGCATAGCATCACGCCGCTCCTCGCGCCATTCACACGGCAGCCAGTCAGGATTCCAAACTTTAATAAATACTCCAGTGACATCATACCCAGCTTCTTTAAGCAACGCAGCAGAAACAGAGCTATCAACTCCGCCGGACATTCCGACATAAACCCTTCGACGCTGCTCAGGGTAAACTTTGCTGCCTTTTTTCATAGGTGAAAACTATACTACACTATTTCAAAGAAACGAAATAGAGCACACCCTTATAATCATCCGTAAAGAAAAATGATGAATTGTTGTACTGCAAAATATCAACAGGACGGCCATTGCGGGTTGAGTCTGAGAGAAAGCCGGAAATAAAATCGGTTACCTTTCCGGTATCACGAGTCACTTTAACGATCTTATATCCGGTACCAATTTTAACATCACCTGAACCATGGAGGGCGACAAGGAAACTATCACGCAAGTATTGATCTTCAAATGACGGAGTAAAATATCTTAATCCAAGCGGTGCTGAATGTGCTGGGAATTCAACATCGGCGGCAGGAACAACAGCACAGCTAACATTATTACGAATCCATGGAGTACTTGAGTCTTCGCTCACCAGACCTTTGTGAACATAACAATATGGCCAACCGTAATGAGTGCCTGGGCGGATTCGATACATCATTTCATTTGGAACATCTTTTCCTAAATGATCCGAACCCATATTTGTGGCAAATAGCTCATCGTTGACCCACTCCATTCCAACAGCATTGCGCAAACCCTTAGCAAAGAATCGTGATTCAGATCCATCGGGATTCATTTGGATAATTGAAGCACGCTCTGGTTCTTTTTCTTCACATGAGTTGCAACTTGAACCAACTGATATATATAATTTATTTTCGTGAATGACTATTGTACGGGTTAAATGCCAACCGCCATATTTGTAGCTCAATCCATATGCCGGGAATGTGGCGATGGTTTCTGCGGGGCTCTGTGGTTTTGTGTCCCCCGCCGAATATTTGTAGCGGAGCAGTTTATCTGTCAGTGCAATGTAAATCCAGTTTTTCCCTTCTTGGTCTTCATAAAAAGCTACGCTGTTTGGATTTCTTAAATTACTTAAATAGGTAGTTGTACTGGCGAACGTACCTGTTGCTTCATCAAATGTGTCGAGGATATATATTTTCCCTTTAGTATTATCGGTGAGGTCGTACATATCGGTCAAAAACAATCGGCGATCCGGACTCCAGGCCATAAAACGAATGCGCTTCAATCCTTCTGCAGCGGGTGTAATGGCATAGGTCTCCGGAGCCTGAAATTCAAATGTCGTACCATCTTGTAGCTTGATTGGGTGTGCAACAAATGTTGGTTCAATACTTACTGGATCAACCGGAGTTGGTGTAATATCGGGAATTTTGTCCGCAGCAAAGATCGCTATAATAATGACAACTATTCCTATTAAAAAAATATTTTTAAACATGTAGTTATTGTAAATAGCGATTTTGATGTATCTGATGCTGCTCGAATGTTTCGGCATAGTGCATATTACCGTCATTATCGGTTAGGAAATACAAATACTTTGTTTTAATCGGGGTTACCGCTGCCATAATCGAATCAAGGCCTGGATTTGAGATCGGTGTTGGCGTCAGCCCTCGATATACATATGTATTATAGGGTGAGTCTATTTTTAAATCGTCTAACGTCAAGTCTTCAGTAGTCTTTCCGTTGATGTATTTAAATGTTGCATCAACCTGAAG
>JALYRQ010000038.1 GCA_030855125.1 bacterium
GTTGTAAGGTATGTGCCATATGAATAACCCTGCTCTTTATATTCAGCAAGATGCTTATATGCTCGCACAAAAGTCTCTTGGGTCAGATCTTCAGACACATCTTTATCAAAGTTGGTATGAAACCAAAAGTATTTGTATACTTTTTGGCTATATCTTTCATATAGTTCAGCAAATGCATCTGGCTCTTGCTTGGCATGTTCAATAAGATCTGAATCATTCATAATTAAGCAGTGTTACCATACCACTAGAGACGCAGGTACTACTCTTTCTTTCTCTCCACGATCACTTCGTCCAGGCTTTCTGCCATGTGCGCATCGAGTAGATTTCACCAGACTGAGAAGTAATGATCTGATCAGCTAACGTTTTCATCGGTGGTCGTGTTGTGCCAACCTTCAGCATCTGGGCCATCATCACTGCCATCTCGTGATGCGGGATCATTTGTCGTATAAATTCAAGATCAAAATCTTTGGCGGTCATCAGGAGTTCCATATCTCCAGCCATAGTATCCATATGGTCATCATGTAAGTGTTCATCCTGAACATGTCCGGTCTTACTCTGCCCCGCTGGATTCTCGAACCAGGCAGTGTGCCAAGCGGTCATTTGATCGATTTCTTTTTTTTGAGCTTCTAGGATTGCTTTTGCCAGGGTTTGAATTTCCGGCCGTTTTGATCGCTCAAGGGCAAGTTCGGCCATAGCCATTGCTCCTTGACGATGCGGAATCATCTCTTCAATAAAATGCTGATCGAAGGCAGTCGCAGTCTGTTGAGTTGTATCAATAGCTTTACCAGCAAAGAGTACTGGTGAAAGTATGAGTCCCCCAATTAAACCAATAACACCTCCAATTGCTAATGATTTGTTGTTCATACTTCTATTTTACACCTTTAGGACTTATTTTTCTTTCGGCCGATTTTCTGGGCTACCTTATTACCCACTTTTTTAACATTCTTTGGTGAGTACTTTGTTTTTGGTCCTGACATATATTTTAAGTTATTTATTACTTAACTATATCATGATATACTTTGTTCATGAACATCATCATTCAATGGATAGTATCAGCAGTTGCAGTTATTATCACCGCGTACATTTTGCCGGGAGTAACCGTAACTGGTTTTCTCTCAGCGCTCGTTGTAGCAATTATTATAGGATTGCTCAATGCATTTATCAGACCAGTACTTCTTTTCCTGACTTTGCCAATTAATATTTTAACCCTCGGATTATTTACCTTTGTAATTAACGCGATCATTATTATGCTCGCATCATATTTCTCTCCCGGCTTTGATGTCGATGGATTCCTCTGGGCGCTCGTCTTCAGTATCGTCCTTTCATTCGTCGGAGCCGTGCTTGATCGGATCTTTACCAAGCCACGAGTTCTCCAGTCATAAAATTACTCCTCACTAATGTTTGACAACTGGGCCTGATCTTGTAATGTGTATCCTGGATACATTATTTCTTGTCTAGGAGACCTATGAGCGCGACAGAAACACAAGCGAGGCATGACCAGGAAACCGCAATCTTCATCCGCCTTGGCAGGATTGCAAAAGAGGTACAAGAGCAATCCGGGCTAAACGCTACCGATTTTGCGAAGCACCACAAGCTTGGTGTTTCAACATTTAATCACATAATCGAAGGACGCAATCCCTATTTGAGCGCGGCACCTGACCAGGGTCATCGGCGAGGATGGCCAATAGCTGAATGCAGCCCTCAAGGCAAAGCAAAGTGGCGGATATTTGTGGAAAAGGTCTGTGCAGCATGCAATATTCGGCGCAACGACTACCTTACTCAGCTGGGTATTGCAAAAGGCCAGACGGTTTTACCTCCCGTGCCGCCAGAAGATGTACCTAAGATCCAATCGTTTGTGGAGATCGCTCTCGACGAAAAAGATCTCAAGTTCCTGGCTGAACTTAATACGCTGGTCGGCAAAACGGTGCCCCTGATCCCCGCGCTTCGCATGCTCAAGCTCCACAAGTCCTAACACCACTCCTCTACCGTGAGGAGTTTTTATTTGAGTTTTTAATTACAGCTTGAGGTTTTGATCTTGCCTTTGATCTGCTGGGAGCATATATATTAGGTTAATTACCCTAATCATATATATTTGCTCATAGTTTCTTTGCGATAAATTCAAAGCGGTGCCACTGTTTGACTCCACCGACAAGTAACCCTAGTAGCGCATCGATCTCTCGGAAATCTAAGATCTTATACTTTGAAAGTACATCAAGTGCCTCTGCCCTTGAATGGAACACCTCAGTATTTCTGCCATCTCGGTTCCATGGATCACGGTCACCAAATAAGACACCTATAAAAATACCATTGGGTTTTAAATGATCATAAATATACTTTAAAGCATCATCACTGTCTTTTTTAGATAAAAATGGCAGGACGTTATTGGCAATAATAATTTCATACTGCTCAGTGCTTGCTTGCAAAAAAGTATTGAGATCCTGAAGATGATACTCAGCATTTTTCTGGACATCAAAACGGGCTCGGTTAAGCATATCTTCGCGATTATCAATGAGCACACACGTAAAGCCCGCTTCAGAAAACGGCAATGAAAATCTACCATTACCGCACCCAAGATCAAGAACCTTACCTTTTTCTGGTAGTTCATTGATATCTTGTATCTCTTTGTAAAAGTTTCGAGTAATCATAATTATAAAAACTCACACTATTGTTGGGGACAACAGTGGAGTGATGTGGTTCACGAAGCGTGCCGTGTCGTCTTGCACCCACCGCCGCTACCGCAGGTCAGGCGGGCCATCGGGTTGTAGTGCCAATGCTCCGACGGCAGGCCGTCGAACTCGCGGTGCATCGCGTCGATGGTCGGCTTCAGCATCTCCCGGGTGATCCGGCTCTCGCCATCACGCTGCGGGGCGTGGTGCAGGAACCCGCTGAAGTAGAGACTGCAGAAGTCGGCGTAGTCCTGGGTGAAAAGGACGAAGCAATGCCAGGCCTCGTCGATGACCGGACTCGGAACGATGTGCTCCTCCGGTGAGACGGCGGCCAACCAGAGGAACCGCTTCAGCTCAGTGAAGAGCTCCTCGGCCTTGGCCATGTCCACCTCGAGCTCCTCGTGAATCCGGCGGACGATTGAGCCGTTCTTGTACGCCAAGACTTGCTCCAGGGTGGTGCTCTCGCGCACCTTGTCGGCGAAAACCGCCGTGGAAATGCCACGTTCGGACGTGTCCACCCAGCTGGGGTCGATTTCGACCCCACGGTAGAGATCCGCGACAGCCAGGGAGCTAGCCGCCAAAATCATATGCCGCATCATCGGAACTCGCTTTCTGCAAGCTCTAAGGCCTGCTTAAGGTAATGAACTATTCGAGATAATCTCGAATCTGATAAGACTGTAGCAACCCCATAATAAAATCTTCATCAAGAAAAGATAAAATATTTATAAAGAAAAATTCCAACAAAAGACCTCAGCATATTTCTATGCTGAGGTCTTTTGTTGATTCAGTTATATATTAGTTTCCGCCGCCAAGTGGGAGGACCGTTTCGATATTTGCGTTTGTGCCAGGTTCATCAGCATTACTTTGAACCCACATATACGCACCGCCGGCGATGAGAAGAAGTAAGATGACAACTGCGACAGCCCAGCCTGTTGAATTTGACATGTATTGCTATTTTAATTATTTAATAAATAAGGTGATGTGGGCTCTAACTACTCCTGCTGATCGAGCTTTCCAGCTGCTTCTGGAGTAGAAACACTTCGACTCATCAAGAAAAGCTTGATGATTGCCAGGGCAATCAGCCAGTAGACAAACATTGCCAGCAAGGTTGTCCACTCAAAGACAGAGCCCGAAACCTGAGTTGGTCGAAACACTGCCAGAAACGGTCCGACGAACGGATACGTTATACCGTAAATAAAGCTGGTAAATCCGGCTGCAGGATTTGCGCCGAATAATTTAAGGGCAAAGCGGAATGCCATAAGCGCTTCTAATACTCCAAGAATATACCAAACGACCTGAGTTCCTCGATACAACGGCTTTGTGCGTGGTGATGAATATGAGTCCATACTATGTATTATTAATGATTAATTACTTTTACTTACGAATTTTTACCTGCGACTGTCTCATTTTCTCGTACTACCCTACTGTTTCGATCCAGTAATTCCTTTTCGTCATTGAACAACTTCTCTTTTAAACCTACATTTTGTTTCCGCAGACTCGAAATATGGAAACTACTGCGAATCGCTCCTGGCAATGACACCAGCACCCCAATGAGTACGCCAGTAGTTACTGCCAAGATCAAGATCACCGCAAGTGACCCATCAAGCTGCCAAGCCAGAAATGTCACCGTGATGACTTCGAGATTCTGCAGCGCAAAGATGACCGCCACTGCCCCAAGAATTAATCCGATTGAAAGAAATATCATGTGTATAAATTATTATTGCTGAGCTTTATTACTTTATCATACTTTCTCAACATTAGTTTTTGATGAAGTAACAAAAAATCCGCTTGATGCGGATTTTTAATCAGAACCTACTATTAATAATTACCGCTTATAAGTGAACGTGTGATCGGACCAAAGTATCCGATAGCTGGAGTAATACCTGCCTGAGCCTGGAACTCGGCGAGCGCTGCTTTAGTCATTCCACCAAAGTATCCGGTTGCGCCTGCACTAGCTAAAGCTCGTGCTGAGACACCTTTATTAAGTGAGATCAAAAAGTTTTGGAGGATCGAGACACTATTACCTCGGCTTCCGACCGTTAGATTACCCATTACCTGATGAATATCTTGACCGTGGACAGATGCTGATCCAACATATAAAGTACATCGTGCTCCCGTCTGAGTACTAAAGACATTGCCTGCTGTACATCCTGTATCGGCTACATTAAGACACATCTCTCCTGTAGCAATACTATATTTATTTCCCCCGAAACATCCAGCAGCTGTTGCGGCTGCACTTACAGATGGTTGGTTTACAGAAGGAGTTGATGGTGTAGGAGTGTTGGTTGTCGTATTGTTGGTTGTAGTATTGTTGTTGCTTGTACTGTTATTTGAAGTACTGTTTGATGATGAGCTACCTGAACTTGAGCTTGGTGTAGTTGCTGCGGGAGCTGCGGGAGTTGAAACTGAGGAACTGCCTGAAGGTCGTGTTACCTCATTTGAATCAAGGGTAACTGCGGTCTGAGCCAATGCTCGACCATTCAATGATGCACCGGTGTTTAAGACAATAGCAGTCTGACCTAAAATAGTTCCATTGAAATCTGCAGTTGTGCCAATCGTGGTCTGACCTGCGACAACCCAGAAAATATTACTTGCCTTTGCTCCACCGCTGAGGACAATTTCTGCGCCTGAACTAACGTTAAGCGTTTGAGCAATCTGGAAGATCCAGACATCATTTGAACTTCCTGAAAGTGTGACATCAGTTGGAATGGTGACCCCAGTTCCCCACTTGTACAATCCCGGGGCAATAGTTAATCCCCCAAGATTGCCCGCACCCAATTCTGTGGCGGTGGGATTTGTTCGTCCGGCCCCATCGGTGTATGTAGTTTGCATGTCACTTATAGCTGTTGAGAGTGTTGATGGAGTAGGATTGGCATAATCTGAAGCAAAGACTTTTCCAACCACTTTCGGTGTTGTTGCATATGGACTTTGTGCTGTGAGTGTTAAAGAAAATCCGGTGATTGCTGATGCAGCGATGGGACTTACTCCGATATCACCGGTGATTAAGGTAGAACCAGTGGTTGAGATTCCTGTCTTAGACAAGATTACAAAATTTCCAGCAGAACCAAGATTGATTGCAGATGGACCTGCCGCCTGAGCAACGTGTGCACCAGTCAAGCCAATAAGAGCGAAGATGGCTAGTAGTGTGAGTACTGAACCAATTTTAAATACTTTCATAGTATAAATTGTGTTAATTAAGTGTATATATAGTATACCATACTACTTAGATATTTACTGCGGATTGATATATGCTCCTAGGTCTATGAAGTTTACCTCTGGTGGAGGAGTAAATTTTGATTCATCTTTTTTCCAAGGTTGGCAATTGTAGTTATAGTTTTGATCATAATCAAAGCTGCCGGTTTGAATATCTCCTGCAC
>JALYRQ010000011.1 GCA_030855125.1 bacterium
TCCTCTTGGTAAGGATTGAAACCTGAACTTCCGGTGAGCCTGTATCTCCAGCCTTTACGCCTGCTTCTTTAATGATTTTCTGCTTCTTTGCCTTTGTTAGCATGATTGTAGCATCATATCATAAAAGGGTATTTTGTGCAAGGCCTCACTATATGGCTTAATTATGGAAAGAAAAAGCCGCATGGGTTAGATGCGCGCTTAGGACTGATTATTGCTTGCGGCTTTTGGCTTGATTTCCCAGAGTTGGTACTTGTAGCCATTCATATTGGCTGGTCGGCAATCTCTATGTGCAAGTCGAAGCCATTTTCCGCTAACAGTGAACTTTTTCAAGATGGGCGGAATTTTATTCCGGCCTATTGGCCAGAATAACATCTTTGCACTTTGCTCACCGTATAAAAACTCTTCAAAATAAGGTTCATTTCCGTGCTCAATGAGCAGAGTGACAAGTGCCTGCCGCACACGCTTATCGGGATATAAGCTAAGTAGCTCTACAACTTCAGGCTTAGTTAGGATCGCTGGCTCCACATACTCAAAATGCACGGTGTTATAGTCGTGAACGGATAACTTTTGCTGTGGGTTTATTCCGCTAAACGCTATGAGACTTGGCACTTCCCTATAGAGTTGTTCCTCTGGGACAAGCGATTCAGGCCGTTTTTTAGACATCTGTTGAAATTTAATAGATGCATCCACCAAGGCAAATTGAGCAAGTTCAAACCGAATAATAACTTGCTGTCCCGGCAAAAGCAGGTTTTCTTCGCGTAGCCTGCTTTCATATTGAGCGCGGATTTCCTGTGTAATAGTCTTGATCCGTTCCTCACGTTCTGATGCCATGGCTTTCTCCTTTGTCTGTCCGGTAGTAATAGTGCTCTTATACTGGTCTTTTGTCAAACAATATTTATTGTGCGACGTGATGGTATAATGAGAGCAATTATGGACCTTCAGCAGTTGAAAACCAGATATTTGGAACATATTGAGATCGAAAAGGGGCGAAGTTTGAATACGGTACGCAATTATGATTTATATTTGAAGACGTTTCTTGATGTGACAAAGCTCAAAATGCCTTCCGAGATCACTGAAGATGTATTGCATAAGTACCGATTATGGCTTAACAGAAGGTTAACCGGTAAAAAAACAGCAGGAATTCATGGGAGTGAGGAAACGCTCAAAAAGAAGACTCAAAACTATTATTTAATTGCCTTGCGCTCATTTTTGAAATATCTGGTGCGCTTAGGTATTGAATCAATGCCTCCTGAGCGGATCGACTTGGCCAAAGTGGCTGAACGGCAGGTGGATATTATTTCTGCAGAGGAATTGGATCGCTTGCTCCAGGCGCCGCTGCATGTAAAAGAGGTTACGGTTAAAGAATTACGTGATAAAGGCATGCTAGAGCTTTTTTTTTCTACAGGATTGCGTGTTTCTGAGCTCTGTTCCCTCTCTCGTGAGTTGGATATTAACAAAGATGAGTTCTCTATTCGCGGTAAAGGTGAAAAAGTCCGGGTTGTCTTCATTTCCGACTCAGCCAGGGCTGCACTTAAGGCTTATTTGGCCGCCCGCAAGGATATGGATGATTCCCTATTCATTCAATTTGGTAAAAATTCCAAAGCAAAAGAATCATTGCGGCTGACTCCCCGCTCGGTTGAACGTATTATCAAACATTACGCTATTAAAGCCGGTATTTCCAAAAAAGTTACTCCTCACGTAATACGCCACTCATTTGCTACCGATCTCCTCTCCAATGGCGCTGATCTTCGCTCTGTCCAGGCCTTGTTAGGTCATGCTCATATTGCCACGACTCAAATTTACACCCACGTCACCGACAAACACCTCAAGGATATTCACAAGAAGTTTCACGGCAAAAACAGAGAATAGCTATTCTTTATAAATTAAGGCTATAATAAAAGAAATAATTAATATTGCGTCTAAATAGCATGAACGAATTTCAAGCAAAAAAGTTGGGAGAGGTGCTGGCATTTGCCAAGGTGGGAGTAGATACGATCGAAAAAGCCCAAGAATCATTTGAAGAGATCTTTGGAAAGGAAGAGACCAGAAGTTTTGTTTCAAAAAACCAGCAGCATATAGATAAAATTGAAATTCTAGCAGAAAAAGCAGGAGTAAAAGAGATAGTGATGACCAAAGCTGAAGGCACCGGCGGAAAACTGATGAAAATGCGTGATATTTATATTGGCGATCAATGGCAAAAGGCTTCTGAGATCGCTGAATGGCTTGGCTTTTTTGAAGGTGCAGCCTATGTACACTGGAATCTTGTTGATGGCGCAGGTGAATCAAATCATGTTGAAGGGCTTAAAGCGCTTGCCGATGAAGCTGTCATATTTCATAAATCTCTCCTTGAATCCGCCTCAGATTTTTTGAAGGAGCTTGGTAAGTCGAAGAAGTAATTAGATTCTCTCTTTGAAATAAGCTATGATTCCACTATGAAAATCATCTGCTGGAATGTGAATGGGATCAGAGCGTTGCACAAGAAGGGTAATTTTCAGTGGCTGATTAATGAGAGTCCGGATATCTTTTGCTTGCAGGAGGTAAAGGCAAATCCCGATCAGCTTGTTGATGAAGTTAAGGTATTGAAGGGCTACACTGCTTACTTTGACTGGTCAAAGATCAAAAAAGGTTACTCAGGCGTAGCCGTGTACTCAAAGGTAGAGCCAGAAAAGGTGGAATACGGCATGGGTATTGAAGAATTTGATCAAGAAGGCCGGCTTTTAGGCCTTCATTTCAAGGATTTTGTACTTTTTAATATTTATTTCCCTAACGGAGGAGGTGGTCCAGTTCGCTTAGACTACAAGCTCAGGTTTTATGATGCTTTTCTAAAACATATTGAGAAATTAAGAAAATCAGGCAAAAAGATCGTCTTCTGTGGTGACGTCAATACTGCTCATGAAGCCATTGACCTCGCTCGGCCTCGTGAGAACGAAGAGAATACTGGGTTCCTCCCAGAAGAGCGGGCCTGGCTTGATGAAGTGGTTAACCACGGATACGTTGATGTGTTCCGCCATTTTTACCCTACTAAAACCGGAGCTTATACATATTGGGATATAAAATCTGCTGCACGAGATCGTAATGTTGGATGGCGTATTGATTACTTTTTTGTATCTTCAGACTTAATTAAGTCGCTCAAATCAATAGAAATCCATAATCAAATTTATGGATCCGATCATTGTCCGATAGAATTAACCCTTACAATATAAAGGCATATTGACAGTGGTACTTGACAATAGGACACAATCTATTTTAGAGCATGTCCTTTATCCACAGTTGGGCATTGACGATGTCTTTTATAAGCGTATTATATACAACAGGCAGCGAAGTAAAAGGACAGAGTGACTCGTTCTGCGTCGAGCTCTTGGAATTTAGGGACCATGTCCCACTAAGATGCACCGCAAACCTCTCCTCCGCCCCGCCACAGTAGCGCCCCGTTCTTTCGTTCGTCGTTTATCGGCTAACACTCCTCGCATATGTAAAAAGTCTGCGTTGGCGACCCCCTGACACTTTTGTCTGGGGGTTTGTCGTTTATTGAAACATCAAAAAAGCGGCAAACAATATTTTTTAGGCCAGACCCTCCCCCTAACCCCCAAAAAATATTGTTTGCCGCTTTTTTACTTGCTACTCAACATGATACTTCTTCCGGATCTCCTCAACCTGTTTCTCCTCCTCTTCTTCCTTGATCTGCTTCCCTTTATCACCAAGCACTTGCAGCTCTTCAACAGGAAGTTTCACGAGTAACGTTGCCCTTCCCTCTAGATATTCAGGGGTATTGAGCTTCGGATCCTCAATTACCTCCTCAAGCAATGCGTGTAACACATATCCTATTTTCCTTCCCGGTGTTTCATGAGTAACCTCCATTATCCTCTTCCCATCAATTTTAAGCATACCTACAGAGACAGGATCGGTCATCACCTCCTCTATCATCGACTGATATTTACGCAGTCTATAAGGCTCTTCCTTAGGCCGCCCTGTGCCGATACGGTCAGCTATGCGTACATTCATCAAGTCCCAGACATTCTCCTGCCCTACGTTGGCGACAAGCCTTCGGACAGCTGAGTGAGTGATCTCTTCTGTATCAGAGAAGAACATATGCCAACGGACGAGTTTCACCACCTTTTCAATAACCTTTTGTGGAAATTTAAGCTCTGTCAAGATTTTCTTAGTCATCTTTGCGCCGACAACCTCATGGCCGTAGAACGTTGGCTTGTGTTCCCCTTCTCTTTTCGTGACAGGCTTACCAATATCATGAAACAAAGCGGCTAAGCGTATTTCCAATGGCCATTTCTTGTCTGCTGTAAGCTGCAACGAACGCAAGAGATGCTCCCAGACATCATACGCATGCACACCTCCCTGCTCTACCCCAACTGCCTTCTCAAGTTCAGGCGTGATGAAATGTAATACGTGAAACTTGTGGGCAAGCTCAAGTCCCCTTTTTGGATTATCAGACATCAAAATTCGAGCGAACTCATCCCTTACCCTCTCGCGAGAAATGTGTTCTAACAAGCTTGCGTTGTCAAGGATTGACTTTTCTGTCTCAGGGCTAATTTCAAAGTTTAATTCAGTAGAAAATCGGATCGCTCGAAGAATTCTCAAAGCGTCTTCTTGAAAACGGGCATCAGAATCCCCTACTGTCCGTAATATTCTGTCTTTTATATCGTCGTGTCCTTTAGCGATGTCAACAATATGTCCTTGATGAGGGTCGAGGGCAATTGCATTAATAGTAAAGTCGCGTCGGTTTAAATCATCAGTTATTTTATGCGTAAATATCACTTGATCGGGATGTCTTTTGTCAGCATATCCAGATTCAAGACGGTATGGAGTAATTTCAATCACACGGAGAGTCTCATCGATGTCTTTCCGTTGATCTTCAGCATTCTCTTCTTCCAGCACCACTCCTACTGTCCCGTAGTCGTTCTCGTAGAACGTTCGTGGGAATAATGCAACGATCTGTTCTGGTGTGGCGTTTGTCGTAATATCCCAATCCTTGGGCTTCCGTCCAAGTAACAGGTCTCTTACGCAACCTCCCACTAGGTATGCTTCGTAATGAGCATTTTTGAGTGCCTGAGCCGTATCCAAAACAGGTTCAGGTATTTTTTTTATAAAGTTTTGTATATCGTCCATAAATTTCACTAAATTTTAAAGTATGTTTTGATTTTTTCCTAATTATGAGTATTATACTGGGTATATCACGTATCAGTTGGTACATGATTTTATGCACCCGTGGTGAAATGGATATCACAACGGTCTTCGGAACCGTTATTGGGGGTTCGAGTCCCTCCGGGTGCACATTGCGGGTATGGTTTAGTGGTAGAACACGTCCTTGCCAAGGATGAGACGGGAGTTCGATTCTCCCTACCCGCACCTTCTGTCCCTAAGTGTTGTCCTTATACTCATAACCCAATCCCCTGTTTTGAGCCACATTTCTGCATAAAACTGTGGATAACTATGTGGATATGTGTATAAAGGACTGGTCTTATTGGATCCATTTATAAGACAAATAACGATTTAGAGCCATATTTTGGTATTATATGTTTCACGTGAAACTATTGCTCTGTGGATAGCCCTTTATGACTATTTTATCTGGCCTCAGGTATATATGTTTCATGAATAACATACATAAAGAAGGGGATTTAGTCGATAACAGGACAGATAAGCGCATAACCGGGGATATTGGGGAACAGATCGCAGCAGAGTTTCTCATGAAACGAGGTTTTACTATTAAGGATCGCAATTATCTGAGAAAGTATGGCGAGATAGATATTGTCAGTAGCAAGGAGGGAACGTATCACTTTATTGAGGTCAAGACGGTTTCATGTGAAAGCATTAGCCAGGTTTTACATGAAACACATGATCGATATCGGCCTGAGGATAATGTGCACCCCTGGAAGCTGAAGCGATTGGGCAGAGTCATTCAGGCCTATATCTTGGACAAAAGGCTCTGGGATATCGATTGGGTCCTTGATATTGTGACGGTCTATATTGATAAGCGGACGGGGGAGTCGACTCTCAAAATCATAGAAGACATCGTGATATAGCTCTGTTTTTGCTTATTTGTCATTCTATGCTAGTATTTCGTTACACCGGAGTGTGGTGTAACGGCTAACATTCCTGATTTGGGATCAGGCGACTCAGGGTTCGAATCCCTGCACTCCGACACTTAGATGTCTCAAACGTTTCAGAAAAGGGTAGAGGATTTTATCTGCGAGCATTGCAATGCAGAAGTACAAGGCGATGGATTTACCAATCATTGTCCGAAGTGTTTGTGGAGCAAGCATGTCGATGTTCATCCGGGGGATAGGAAAGCTGTATGCAGCGGAATGATGAAGCCTATTCGAGTGGATCTTGAGAAACAAGAATACATTTTGACCCATGAATGCCAGAAATGTGGCTATAGTAAACGCAATAAGGTCAATATCGATGATGATTTTGATGAGGTGACGAGGGTGGCAGAGCAGAGAGGCTACTAGAGCAAAAAACTTTTGAGTCTGCTTGTAATACATGAGTATATTTGTATAATGAAGATGTGAAGCTCAAAAATTGAGTCAGATCTTTATCCGCTAATTTCAATCATATGGATACAACCAACCCAACACCTGGAGAAGATGTAGTACCTGCTCCAGCACCAGCTCCTGAACCAGAAGCTCAGCCAGAAGCAGTACCTGCTGCAACAGAGTAAGGAAGTAAAAAACAGCCTAGCGCTGTTTTTTGTTGTGAGTGAAGAAGAGAATCGGTCACAACTCTTTTTCTACTGAAAAAGGTCGCGACCCCGCCTCAGGCCCGTCGGCCTTCCGGCTTTCGATTCCCCATCCCGCATAAAACAGCTGAACGCTGTTTTATCTGTGCGGGATAGGGGAATCGAACTCCTGACCACAGTTTGGAAAACTGTTGTTTTGCCATTAAACTAATCCCGCAATGGCACTACTATAGCAGATTATATATTTTCTGTCAGCTGGTCTATGCCTATGCTTTGAGCCTTATTTCTTAGAAGTGTCTCTCCGATAATTGCAGCAGCGGCGATAAGAGTAAAGACTCCGGCGATTATAATCCAGGGATTTTCTGGCCATGAGACAAAACTTGAGATGTGGCGATGATAAAAGCCTATTGAAATAGCGCCCCACCAGCCGAGCTGCGATATCGCAGAAGCGAGAGCCGTACGGAACATAATGATTTTTGGTAATTCTTCAGGAGTACCGAGACGCTCCATACTTTTTTTGATCGAATGAAGAAATAGGCCGTTTAATCCCAGCATCAATACAAAAAAGAGTTTGATCCAGGTCAGATTATCAATGAAACCCTTGTGGTAGAGGAGTACACTGCCTGAGAGAACCAATCCGCTCCAGCCAAGCCAGATCAGTTTCTCGGTGACATTGGCTACCGTATTTACGGTTGCAAGCTTCACGCGTTTGATAAGCCAGAGAGAGCCAAACGTATCAATGACAATAACTGCACCGAAGCCGATAATAAAAGAAATTACGTGAATAAATAAGGCAATATAAAAAAGTGGAGGATACATGCAAAAAAGTATAACACAAAATCCCGTACCTTTCGGCGCGGGATTTTATGTAAGTGGGGGAGACCCTTCGACTATGCCTGCCTGCGCAGGCAGGCTCAGGGCAGGGAAACTATTTTACCGCATCCTTCAAAGCCTTTGCAGCTCGGAACTTGGGTACCTTCATTGCAGGTACATCCACCATTTCACCGGTGCGTGGGTTTCGAGCTTTTCGTGCTTGTCGCTGCTTCGCAGAAAAGATACCGAGACCAGCGATCGAAACTTCATCACCTTTTTTAAGAGTTGTAATGATCGATTCAATCACTGTTTCTACGGCTTGCTCAGCCTGAACTTTTGTTCCACCAAGCTTCTCATGCACTGCATCAACAATTGTTGCTTTGTTCATTGTGATAAATGCTTATGTTTATAATGCGACCTTCGCTAGAATAATTATATAATAAGCCGTATTTTTGGATAGTGCTACCAGAATTACACAACAACTAGGTGTTTTCTGCAAATTATCGAGCAAATTCGATGACACGTGTCTCTCGAATAACAGTTACTTTAATTTCGCCTGGATATTTTAATTCATTTTCAATGCGCACTGCGATTTCGCGGGCAGTATTCTTTGCATCGAGGTCTGATAGATCACCGGGGGTAACAAAAACCCTTATTTCTCGGCCTGCCTGTAGAGCATAAGCTTTTTCCACTCCCTTAAATGAGGTTGCGATTCCTTCGAGATCTTCTAGGCGTTTGAGATAATTTTCAACGGTATCTCGTCGTGCCCCAGGACGGGAACCAGAAATTGCATCAGCCACCTGCACAATTACTGATTCTGGCGTCTCAAATGGATATTCACCATGGTGCGCCTGCATTGCTTTGATGATCTCTTCCTGGGCGCCAAACTTCTGAAGGATTCTACGGCCAATTTCAACGTGCGTGCCTTGAACTTCATGGTCAACGGCCTTTCCGATGTCATGAAGAAGTGCTCCAGCTTTAGCAATTGAAACATTTGCGCCCAATTCTTCAGCGAGCATTCCGGCAACGTGAGCCATTTCAATTGAGTGCTGCAACACATTCTGGCCGTAGCTTGTGCGGAAGTGCAAACGGCCAAGGATCTGAGTGATACGCGGATCGAGATTGAATACTCCACATTCGTATACTGCTGCTTCGCCTTTCTCTTTAATAATTTTATTGATCTCGTTTTTAGCTTTTTCAACCATCTCTTCAATTTTTGCGGGCTGAATGCGGCCGTCGGCGATCAAGGCTTCTAAAGCAAAGCGGGCCACTTGGCGGCGGACCGGATTGAACGAGGAGAGGGTAATCGCGCCGGGAGTATCGTCGATAATCACTTCAACACCAGTAATTCGCTCAAATGCTTTGATATTGCGGCCTTCTTTTCCAATGATCTTGCCTTTGATCTCGTCGTTTGGAATTTGGACGGTCGTCGACATGACATCAGCAGAAACAGCATTGCCAAGGCGTTGAATGGCGGCGGTCAAAATTTCCTGAGCGCGTTTTTCAAGACGTTCTTCACCCTGGAGCTCAAGTTTTTGCATGCGAATAGCAATATCCTCTTCAGATTTCTTTTCAACAATGCTCATTAAAGCCTGTTTTGCTTCTTCTTCGCTGAGGTTGGCCACTTTTTCCAATTCTCTGCGGCGATCGTGCTCCAGGTTATCGGCTTTTTCTTTAATCGCTCGGATCTCGGTGATCTTGAGCTTTAAATTCTCAACTTCAGTGTCAATATCGGTCTGGCGCTTATCGAGCAATTCCTCTTTTTTGATAAGCCTGTCCTCGGTTTTCTTTAATTTATCCTCCTTTTCTTTAATTTCCAAACGAACTTCCCGAAGAGTGTCTATCGATTTCTTTTCTGCCTCTGCAATAATTCTTTTGCCTTCCTCTTGAGCATCAGCCAGGATTCTCTTGATTTCGAGCTCGACGGATCCCTTTTTGCTTAGGGCGACCACGAGTCGAAGATAGTATCCTGCGATGAGGCCCACAACCGCGATTGCTATCGCGATTACGAACATTAATGATAATGACATGGTTTCAAAGCCCCACTACGGCCGAAAACCCTATATATGTAGGGGTGTAAGAGTATCTATCTTTAAAATTTTTGGAAGATTCATGAAAGGGAAGAGAGGTACTATTACCGATACCAACCGTAACGAAGCCAACATTTAATCCAGTAATGAGTTTATAGTACAAGAGGATGTTAATATTGTCCAATTTCGTTTAAAGTGTGCTTGCATTCAGAAACTGTTTTGATATAATCCTAGATACAAAGTGCCCTTAAGTGGGCTCCGAGAAACCCCGCCTAGTGCGGGGTTTCGATTTGGTTAAAAAGTTAAAAAAATGATTTAAGCTTTAGTTTTACTGCTTCAAAAACATCATCATCAATTTTATACATTTTTCGTTTAAATCTCTTTATGCTGAGTAATCTTAACTGAGCCAAGATGAGAGATACTTTTAAATTATTCTGATCTGTAAAGTTGAAATAAAAATCCAAATCCTTTTGTTTTGTAGATAATGGCAGAACCCAAAACATTTGATTATTAAATTTTTTGATGACTAAACCAGGTCTGGTGAAATGATTATCACTGCCATTTTGCTCAAATCCTATATTCTTCCCGAATACACACATCCAGACCTCCTTTTCTTGAGGAAAAAGATTTGTAGGCTTAACATTAATCTTCTTTTTCTGAATATTCCATATGTCAAACAGTTCTGAATCATTCATTCAGATATTGTACGTATGTTAGATAAAGGAAAAATAAAAACCACCCCTCCAGCAGGTTTTGCCGGGGCGGTGGGTTAATGATGAATAGCTCGCACTTCTTTTGCTTCGCCGAGCATCTTGGCGAACGCGAACAACTCATCTTCTGACGGAGTCTCCTCTCCAAAGTGTTGATCGAACTTAGGCTTACAGCTCATCAGCAGTTGTTGGGCCTGCCTAATCTTATCGGCGGCCTCAGCGACCCGGTGACTTACGCTGTATCCGGTAACACTGTCTCGCAGATCAGCAACTACTGCCAGTTGCCATGCGATCCGATCTCTTCTTGATTGTTCCAAGGGGTACCTCCTTTCTCTGTGTGAGAAAATAACATAAGTAAGTATATATGTCAATTAGGCACTTCAGAATACAAAAAAATGCGAGGTCCTCGGGTCGCCGTATGCTCGGCTCAACCAGACCATCGCAATTTTTTGTATTCTTACGCTTACCTTTAAATCACTTTGTCGATGATACCGTATTTCTTCGCTTCATCTGCATCCATGAAATAGTCGCGGTCGACGTCTTTTTCGATGCGAGCTATGGTCTGACCGGTGTTTTTGGCCATGATCTCATTGAGTTTCTGGCGAGTCTTGATGATCTGCTTTGCGGTGATCTCAATATCTGCAGCCCGGCCTTCTGCGCCGCCCCATGGCTGGTGGATCATAATTTCAGCATTTGGTAAGGCAAAGCGCTTGCCTTTCTTGCCGGCTGAGAGGAGAAGAGCGCCGGCTGATGCGGCGATTCCAATACACACTGTAGAAACATCAGGTTTGATGTGGTTCATGGTATCAAGCATGGCCAAGGCTGAGGTCACTGAACCTCCGGGAGAGTTGATGTAGAGCTGGATATCTTTGCTTGCGTCTTCTGACTGCAAAAACAAGAGCTGAGCGACAATAATATTTGCTACGCCGTCGTCAATCGGCCCGCCCAGAAAGACGATGCGCTCTTTGAGCAGGCGGGAGTAAATATCGTACGCCCGCTCGCCAAACGGGGTCTTTTCTATAACTGTAGGGATTAAATATGACATGATTATATAATTAATTGCATGTGGGATTGAGTATACTCCCCGGGTTAAGAAATGCAAATTATATCACCCCTCCTTTTCCAAGGAGGGGACTAAGGGGTGGTATTTAGTTGATTATATATCTTCTCAAGCACTATATTTATATTCTTATTAATCTCATCATTCCAAAATCTAATTACTGTAAACCCTAGACTTGAAATATATTTTTCTCGTTCCTCATCATATTGCTTCTGATCTAAATGTTGACTGCCATCAACTTCGATAACTAACTTTTGCTTAGGACAACAAAAATCAACTATATATGGTCCGATGCTATGTTGTCTTCTAAATTTAAATCCTAAACTTCTGCTTCTTAAATATTTCCAGAGGAGTACCTCTTGTGGGGTCGCATTGTTTCTAAGATGTCGTCTGACTTTTCTTAAATCTTGGTTATTGTAGAGCATCATTCTATTTTAGAAGAGGAGGATAAAGAAAGGATGAACTACCATCCCCAGCCCTTCCTTGGAAAAGGAAGGGAGATAGAAATTATGATATAGTTTTTTCTATGCGATTACACCGATTTTTTATTGAAGAGCATTTACGGAATAAAAAGGATATTACGATCTACGATGATGAGGTGATTCATCAGTGGAAGGATGTGTTTCGATTGCGGGCAGGGGACAAGGTCATTCTATTAGACGATTCTGGGTATGAATATTTGTCAGAGATCGGACTATTGGCCAAAGGCAAGGCTGAAGTAAAGATCATAGAACAGACAGTTTCAGACATTTTACCGACAAAAGAGGTCTGGCTTTTTGCTTCTATTATCAAAAAAGACAATTTTGAATGGATATTGGAGAAGGGAACTGAGGTTGGGGTGACTCATTTTGTACCGGTACTCTCAGACCGAACTGAGAAAAAAGACATTAATATGGACCGGGCATATAAGATTGTCCGAGAAGCAACTGAGCAGTCTGGAAGGGGCAAGCTACCGCAAGTCTTTGAACCAGCTTCACTTGAAGAAGCGTTGGAAAATGATGTGACGTCTTTTATTGCTTTTCATATGGACGGCGAACCCTTCTCTGTATCTCTGCGCGATGATCTCCGCGCATCAGAAGATTCTCTCGGTATTCTCATCGGCCCCGAAGGCGGCTGGTCCGACAACGAATTAGAATTGTTCAAGGAAAAAAATATTCCGATCTACTCTCTTGGCAAAGGCGTCCTCCGAGCAGAAACCGCCGCGATTGTGGTTCCGAGTTTGATACTTTTGTAAAAGAAAAATCACCGAAGGGAATCGGTGACGGATCAGTAGCTGTAGTACCCTGGATCTTGAAGCGGCAGAAAGTTGTAGAATGCGAGTATCTTTTTGTTGCGGTCAGTGTGCGTCAGAGCTTCCGCAACTCGCATCATACCCTTGCTGCCACGCCATCCCCAAGGCAGATCATCTTCCGACAGGGAGTCGATTTCCTCAATCTTATCTCCGTGTGTCAGGGGATGGTTGAAAAAAAACAGCTCGAAACCTAGGCTGTGGCAGCCCAGGTTTACAGCCAGATTGTACTGCTCGCACATCTTGATGACTCGTTGCCACTCCTCCTCGGTGAGTGGTGTTCGCAGGCCGCTTTTCTTCCAGCACTCTCTAAGCCAGGCCGCATCGGCGTCCGGCAAGCGTTCATGAGGCATTCGAAGCTCCCTTTCAAAGTTTCTAAAGATGATATTACAGTGACTTGAGAGAAAGTCAATTATTTCTGCTCCTCTAAAAATTTAATTGTTTTCTCGAGACGGAGGGTGTGCTCAACATAGAGCTGCGCTCGAACACGGTCGACATCTTTGTGATGTTTTACGAGGTGTTCAACTTGTTCTTTGACCTTATCAGCTTCTGGTTCGATCTTTTCTACCTTAGCAATTTCTTCGAGGATGACATTGAGCTTGGCGCGCTTCTCGGCGTCAGGTTTCCAATCTTTGATCAAATCTTCAGGAGTTTTTTTGATATGCTTTAAATAGTCTTCAACCTTAAGGCCGACACCTTTAATATCGTTTTCAAACTGCGCGAACATGCGTTCTAATTCTGCATTAATGATCGATTCAGGCAATGCGAGTTTGGTTTCTGATACAAGTTTCTCCAAGAGTTCACCGCGCTTTTTTTCGTGGGCCCGCTGCTCTTTTTCTTTCTGAAGATTTTCTTTGGCTTTGGTTTTAAAGTCTTCAACACTTTCAAATGCGCCGATGGTTTTTACAAATTCGTCATTAAATTCTGGCATGAATTTCTCGATCTCATCATCGGTGTGTTTGTGTTCTGTGTCATCTTTGTGAGCAAGATGATATGCATGATGTGCGCGCTGCTTGCGGACTTCAGCGATAACATCAACCAAATCTTTTTCGGTTACTTCAATTTTGTCTGCCTTCGTTGCCATTTCAGTCTTAGCGATCTTTTTGTAATCGGGAAGCGTCACTTCAGGCATGACATCGACATTGATCTTAAATTCCAATGGACTTCCTGGAGCAATTTTTGTAATTGAAAGGCGAGGGCGGCCAACATAGGTAGGAGTATTGTTCTGAATAATTTCAGGTGTAGTGTCTTTGAGGGCTAGCTCTGCTGCTTCTTCCAAAATGTAGAGTTCGCCGACTTTGTCGACAAGTACTTTTTCAGGAACGTGTCCTTTGCGGAAGCCAGGAATATTCACATTCTCACCAATCGTTCGGAGGGCTTTTTTGCGATATGAGACGAGGGCTTCAGCCGGGATAACCCCGGTGATTTCTACCTCTGAGTTCTCGAGCTTTTTGACTTCTATTTTGTCGTATTTCATATGAAAAGTTATTTGAGTTCACATAGTACACGAAAAGGGTAAGAATGAAAAGAACCCCGACACTAAGTGTCACTTGCCCCAGACACTTAGTGTCGGGGTTCGAAAATACCACCCGATTAAGAGTGGTATTTTCGAGAATGTTCACTTTGTGGGGTCGAAAAATTACTCAGCTAAATCAGATTCAATTTCGCCCTCGAGATCGCTATCAAGTCCAGCTGCATTAAATGCTGAAGCTTCCTGATCAAGATCATTTACTTCGTCAGACTTAGGTGCTGGTGTACTTGCGAGATTAACAGCAGGTGGAGTATTTTCAGTTACTGGCGCCGATGCATCCCCGCTCATCATGATCCAGAGAATAAGTGCACCAAAGAGAACCACGATAATGCCGGCAATGGTGAAGCCGATCATTTTTCCTTTTCCGCCTACTGGTTCTGGCTGCTGAGGAATTTGATATTGAGTATTAAAGTCCATAGTAATGATAGTTAATGATTATTGAGTTGTTGTTGAAGCCGTGGTAGTTCCGGTGATATTTGTGGTGGTGGTAGCGGTCTTAGGTGCTTTCTTGCCTTTTGTTGTAGTGGCGGTTGATGTTGCGGTACCCTCGATGCTCATCTTTGTCCCTTTAAGAGCTTTGATCGCATTAACAACTGCAGCGTGTGCTGCTTTGATGCTTTCTTTTACTTTGGCAAATGTTTTGATCACATTTGGAATTGCTTTCTGAGGAGTGCTTGAAGCAACAGCGGCATCTGCTTCAATTTTAACTGAGGCTAACAATGCACGCGCTTCGGCAATTTTTGTTTTTGCAGTTGCGTTGCGTGCCTTTGCAAGAGCAACATCAGCTTCTGCTGCTTCAAACTTGGCAATTCGTGAATCAACACGCTTACTAAGATCTTCGATTTGATTGATTGCTTTTTCGTATACTGAAACTTTATGAGCAATGCGCTTTTTAACCTGGGTCTGCTTTTGTGCATCAAGCTTTGTCTTAAGTTCAACAAGCTTCATTTTTTTAGTGCTGGTTGCGTTGGTGGTGGTACCTTTTGCCCCTCTATCCTTTGGAGTTGAAGTAGCTTTCTTATCATTAAGTTTAGCCTTAATGGTGGTTGAGGCTGTGGTTGATGCAGTTAATTTTGCATTACCTTTACCACGATTTTCTACGCTCATATTTGCAGCTGCCTCAAGCTCGATGTCTGTCTGTGCAATCGAGCTAAGGGGAGCAAAGCTCAATCCAAGCCCAAGTGCGGCGATAATTAATTTTTTTCCTAGGTTCATATTAAAGAAACTTATGAGTAACCTATCTAGTATAGCAAAACCCCGTACTCAGCAGTACGAGGTCTGTGTATATCTTTTCTTGAGGGTCAGAAATTATTTTGAAAATTTCTGTTTGTAGAGTTCAATAGACTTTTTTACTGCCTCCATTGCTTCTTTTTTTCCTTGGATACTGTTGATTTTTACAATATCTCCTTTGCCTTTGAGTTCCTTGTATGTTTCGAAGAAGTGGGTGAATTCCTTGAGATTGTGTTTATTTAAGTCTCCCAGGTCTTGAGTATCATCCCAGCGCTTGTCGTCTGTTGGGACGCAAATGATCTTATAGTCGGAATCACCAGAATCAGTCATATCCATCACCGCAACCGGGCGAACTTTTACTAAGATACCTGGATATAAAGGAAAGGTAGTCAAAAGCACCACATCAAGCGGATCGCCGTCATCCCATAAAGTCTGGGGGACAAATCCATAATCAAAAGGATAAGGCACATGAGAGTAATTTGCCCGATCAAGAGCAATCAAGCCGGTTTCTTTATCCACCTCATACTTATTGAACGACCCGCGGGGGATCTCAATGATCGTATTGAATGCTTCGGGGACATTCTCGCCGGCCGAAACATCATGCCATAAACTCATTTTCATATAGTGTAATTAAATTAGTGTTTCCTTTTTATACACTGGAAAGGAAGTGTTTGCAAATAAATCAACAAAAAACCGCCATATTACAGCGGTTTTTTGAATTTTAGAGTAAGAATGGAGATTATGAAACCTGATCGTCGGTTTGCTGGAGGGCTTGGATTGGTTTAGGTTCGTCGGATGAGGTATCGGCTGGAGATTCAGCGGAGCCGAGGTTTTCACCTTTGACTGACTGAATGTCGATGCGCCAGCCGGTGAGTTTTGCTGCGAGTCGGACGTTTTGTCCACCCTTGCCGATAGCGAGTGATTGCTGATCCTCAGTAACCTGAATCTTGGCGGTCTTGTTTTCTTCATCAATTTCAACAGAAATGATCTTTGCAGGGGAGAGAGCACCTTCAATAAAGGTCTTCACATCTGGTGACCACTCAATAATATCGATCTTTTCACCGCCAAGTTCTGACATAACAGTAGAAACACGTACGCCACGCTGTCCAACCATTGAGCCAACAGGGTCAATGTGGCTGTCAGTTGAAGCCACAGCGATCTTGGTGCGTGATCCTGCTTCTCGAGCAATAGCTTTTACTTCTACAACACCATTTGCCACTTCTGGAGCCTCTGTTTCAAAGAGTTTAATTAAAAATTTTGGATGTGAGCGGGATAATCGAAGGAAAATGCCGCGAGGAGTTTCTTCAACTCGGTAGAGGAAGGCTCGAATGCGCTCTCCCTGGCGGTATCGCTCACCCGGGATCTGTTCCTCATATGGGAGAATTCCTGAAGCCCGGCCCATATCAACGAAGATATTACCTCGTTCGATACGCTGCACGGTTCCTGAAACAATATCATTTTCTCGCTTGCCGTATTCACCCAAGACTGAAACTTTCTCCGCTTCTCGGATCTTCTGGATGATCACCTGCTTTGCAGTTTGTGAGGCAATGCGGCCGTAATCATCGCGCATTTCGAGGGGAAAGACGATTTCTTCCTCAATTTGAGCGTCTTTTTTGATTTTCTGAGCATCTGAGAGGAGAATGTGGTGCTCGGGGTTAAAAATGATCTTATCATTGTCTTCATCCGTGAGTTCAGGGATCTCAGGCAGAGTGCCGTCTTCATTGGGCATAATGATATCCTTCTCATCGACAATCTTTTTGACCTGGAGAAATTCTGTAGCGCCGGAGTTGAGATCAAATTTAGCTCTTATAATCTGGCCTTTTTTACCATAATCTTTTCGATAGGCAGTGGCCAAGGCAGCTTCAATAGCCTCGATGATCTTCTCACGAGGAATACCGCGCTCTTCTTCGAGTTGGTCTAAGACTGAATGAATTACTTTTAGGTCAAACATGATTTTATGTACTATCTTTTAAAAAAAATGGCCCGCCGGGAGGCGAACGTACTTACATACAATGATATCGTGTTTCAAAAGGATTGTCAACAGGGGATAAGAGCCTTTTAAGCTCTGCTATACTATATACATGAATTTTTT
This sequence comes from bacterium, assembly GCA_030855125.1. Classification (GTDB taxonomy): domain Bacteria; phylum Patescibacteriota; class Minisyncoccia; order Phycocordibacterales; family JAKAEA01; genus JAIFWI01. The sequence continues at coordinate 17,449 of JALYRQ010000011.1, forward strand.
TAAACTTACCAAACTCAAATTTTTCCTTACATTATTTCTCTTTTGTTTTAGTTTTCAGTTTTTCATACAATTAATTCTTTTTGTTGATGGGGCTAGATCATGGGTTGAGTCACTCCTTTTCTTGCTTTCTTATATTCTTAGCCTTCCTGCGCATTTCTTCAAATTTTCAGATGCTCATGCATTAAATTGGTTTGGATTAACTTTTATAGCTAATGTAGTGTGGAGTTATCTGCTCGTTTGTGCGGTATATTATCTTTTTAGAAAAGCTAGGGGTGTGAATTAGGCTTTAAGATTACTTCATCTCTCAAAACTTATAATTCATGCTATGGATGAGCACAATCTTCCGCAGCCGGTACATTCGGAGCTGATTCCAGCAGCTATCTTCTATATTCGTGGGCAAAAAGTGATGTTGAGCACGGATTTGGCTAAGTTGTATGGGGTTGAAGCAAAAGTGCTTATTCAAGCAGTAAAACGCAATAAGGAGCGATTTCCTGAGGATTTCATGTTTCAGCTTACTAAGCAAGAGTATGAAATCTTGAAGTCACAAAATGTGACCTTAAACACTGATTTTGATGAAAAATCAGGAAAAATGCCTACAAATAAGGTCCGTATAAGGTCACAAATTGTGACCTTAAGATTGCAGGGTAAACATAAAAAGTATATTCCCTACGCATTCACCGAACAGGGCGTCGCTATGCTCTCAAGTGTATTACGAAGTGGTCGAGCGATCAGTGTAAATATTGAGATCATGAGAACATTTGTAAAATTACGCAGGCTTTTGAATACAAACAGTCAGATGGCGCAAAAAATTGAGCTGTTAGAAAAGGATTATGACAGAAAATTTAAGATCGTATTTGATGCATTGCGCGCATTGATGGATGACGAAGAGTCAAAATCAAAAGATCCTATAGGCTTTCGGGTTAAAAAATAGATGATGTTCATAACTATCTAGCTCAGTCGAAGTATTAGTGCGATAATCAGGATATAACTAACTCATATTTATTATGGAACGTTTTGAAGGAGCATCAGTACTAGAAGAAGATCCACAGGAGCCTCAAGAACCTGAGACTATAGCTGACGAAGTAATAGAAGCGCCAAAACGAAAAAAACGTATTCCGATTGCAGAGCAGACAAAGGTTGCTTACGATGCAATTAAAGAGCAAAAGAATATTTACAATATAATTGGTGATATTAAACGTGATCGTGATATTGGCATTGAAGGAAAAGACAAAGAGCTTGAAATGGCAGAGCAAAGGATTGATGAACTCGATAAGATCATTGAAGGTGTTTCTGATAAGGCAATTACAAACGCACAAAAGGAATTAGACACTGAACGAGTGAAAACTCAACACAAGGAGAAGAAATTCAAAGCTCATGATAAGAGATCCGTACCTGGCAAGACAACCGTTGGACTTCCTGGTGACGCAAAGGCCCGTGTTGGGGCAGCCCGAGAAGTATTAGCGGATGAAAATGTACTCTCATATGAAATGAAGGAGAAAGAGCGGGGATATGCTCTGGAACAGAATGAGCACAATACAATAAATCGCATTGATGAAGCATTTCAGAATCTGAAAAAATGGAGAGCGGATGCAATTGCGCGAGCGGATCGAGTTGAAAAGACCATAAAAAGTGTAGAACAAAAGAAACAAACTAAGCAAAATAATCTTAAGCATGATCAGGGAATTCATGAAATAGAACGTAAAAGAGATGCTGAGTATGAAGAAGCTGCAGAAAATGCTGATTATAAAGATGAGAAAGTATATTTTGCTGAGCAGCGCCGCAAGAAAATCAAAGAGGAGATCGAGATAGATAGTGATATTACCACTCCTGTAGAACGCACTGAGCCTACATTAGCTAGCGTTCCTCAAGTCGAAGCCCTTGCTGAAACAACTCAAGCATCCGAAACGTTTGAGCAACTACCCGGCAAGGAAGAATTACAGGCTGTATTTGAGCAAGCAAATGAGAGTGAAGAGTTCAGAAACGAGATTGCAGAAGAACTGCCATACACCCCCGTTGCCGAAACACAGCAGATCGAGCCGGTGATTAACTCATTTGCTGTTGGTCTTTCAACACCTGAAGACCTTAAGGAAATGATCAAAGATGAAACAGATCTTACACTTCTCAAGCAAAATCGTGAGACACGGCAGACAGCTTATGATGAACTTGTGGGAATGACTGCTGATGCCCGAGAGCAGGGCAATACGGTTTCATTAAAGAAACTTATTGAATATACAAACCAGCAGCAGCGCGCAATTCAGATTATTGATGAACGAATTGCCGCGTTGGGACTTCGATTGGGTGACAAAACCGAGATAGTAGAAAATAGATTTGGGAATTTTATTCGACGAGTCTTTGGTTTGCCGAGAATCTGGAAAAAAAGGGACTAGTTGTGCATAACATATAGAAACTAAACAAGCAGAGTCTGGTATAATGAGAATAAATATTCTTAATTATGCACATTGAAGAAGGACAACTTCTGGAATTTATACTCGACTCGGGATTAGTATCACGAGCTGATATTGATGATGCCAAAGATAAAGCAAAGAAAGAGGGTATTAATGTTGGAAAATATTTGGTGAAGTCAGGAAAACTCACCGAGGATGAATTGCGCCGCATGCACGCGTATGTCTTAGGTAT
>JALYRQ010000039.1 GCA_030855125.1 bacterium
GTCTGCAGTGGGGATTATCCTTTACTTCTATTTCCTATGGCTTGTACTCAAGTATCTCTGGATCCCTCTGCTTATAGGTATTGCGTTCTATCTCACCAATCCTAAAAAATAATGAGTAATAATGCCTAAACAAAACACCTTTGATTACTCGTGAGTGTTTTGTTGTATACTCGTATACCAGTATAAAAATTTACATAGGCATTGAAGAATTCATCATTGGAGATGAATTAGTTTTCTTGAATGCTGCCACAAGTGCCCATACTCCAACCACGATGTGGAGAAGGGCATCTGTGTGCTAGCTCAGCAATAGCCTCTAGTCATATCCTGTGGATTCTGGTAGGGTGTGTAACAAAGATGAGGTTTTGGCAGTTATAACTAAATACTATGGCACATATCATTATTCTTGCTGGAGGGAAAGGTACCCGGATGAAATCAGAACTTCCAAAAGTTCTCCACGAAGTTAAAGGCAAACCGCTTATTGGACATTTATTATCGCGTGTTTCTTCAATTTGCGCGGATCCAACCCTTATTATTGGCTACAAAGCAGAGGAGGTCAGACAGGCAACTGAGAATAAGTATCACTATGTTGAACAAAAAGAACAGCTTGGCACGGGACATGCTATTTTATGTGCTCGAGAAGATCTTAAAGACAAAGATTTGGGAACCATCATTATTTTGCCTGGTGATCATCCGCTCATCGAGGCTGAAACATTAAACTATCTTCAGGAATTACACACCCAAAAAGACGCAGCTGTTACGCTTGCCACTACAATCGTTCCGAATTTTGAAGGAGAATATGCAACCTTTAGCCACTATGGCCGGGTTATTCGCGCAGGTGATGGCACCGTTGATCGAATTGTTGAATACAAAGATGCAACCGAAGAAGAGCGAGCCTGCCGTGAAGTAAACTTAAGTTACTACTGTTTTAAAGCAGATTGGTTATGGGAAAATATTACCAAGCTTTCAAATAATAATGCAGCCGGGGAATTCTATCTTACTGACATGGTTCATATGGCAAAAGAACAGGGTCACGTTGTTGCAGCATATCCAATCCAAGGATTAGTAGAGTGTTTGGGAATTAATACTCCCGAACAGCTTCAGATGATGGAAGCTGCAATTGTTGATTAAAGCGTTTGAGGATGCGCTGTTATATCTTCAACTTTGCTGACAACGCCAGCTGTGATAAGACCAATAGTTAATACTAGGTGAAGCCAATTGTCTGCCGCATTAAAGTGAACGAGACCAAGAAGCATTCCTTCTCCTGAAACCCCCACCTGAATAAATCCAGCAAGGGTTAATACCAAATATAATATTCCTGATCCAATGAGTGTCTTTCGAGCAGTATCGTTAGTTCGTGATGATGCAATCAATAACGCTATACCAAAAAGCAAGTGCACGACGTTGTGTAAAGCATCAGTTTCAAAAAGAGTAGTTTCTGTAGCTGAGCTTATAAGTGGGTTAGGGATGAATCCTAATACCCCGAAGAGTATAAATGCAATTGCACTGACCAAGGCCAATTTTTTTGCCATAATGATTACTATTAATGATTAGTTATACAATAGACGAGCTATCGGCTATACTTCTTTCATGAATCACACTCAGCCGCTCACCTTTGTTTTATTCGGCGCCACCGGAGATCTGGCCCAACGGAAGATCATGCCAGCACTGCTTAATCTCTTTGTTTCTGGTACATTGCCAGCCAGATCTTCAATAATCGCTTTTTCTCGGCGTACCTGGACCGACCAGGAGTATCGCAATTTTATCAAACCTTCATTAGAGAAACACCAAGCAGATCTAGCTGTACTCCAAACATTTTTACAAAATATTCAGTATGTTAAAGGCACATTTGACGAACGTGATTCATATGCAAGATTAAAAGAAATGGTTGGAGAAACTCAAGCGGTATTTCATTTGGCTATCCAACCCGAATTTTATGAAACGGTTTTTAATGAATTGGGTATAGCAAAACTGCAAGAGAATAATGCCAAGATCATTATCGAAAAGCCTTTTGGTCACAATAGTGAGACCGCTAAGCAATTGGAAACTACACTCAGCCAACATTTTACCGAAGCTCAGATATTTCGTATTGATCATTATCTTGGTAAAGAAGGTTTACACAATATTATTATAGAGCGAAATCAAAACCAGGAACTTGAGAATAAACTTTCAGCCGCGAATGTTCAATCTATCGAAGTAAGGATGCTTGAAGATCTTGATATTGCTGGTCGTGGAGAGTTCTTTGAAACGATTGGAGCATTGCGTGATATCGGCCAGAATCATATTTTGGAAATGCTGGCGGTGATACTTATGGATATTATTAAAGATGAAGAACTCTCGCATGCTCGAGGGCGAGTTTTAATTGATTTAAAATCGCTTCAGGCAGCTGATAGTCCAAAGATTCGCCGGGCTCAGTATGAAGGATATCGAAAAGAGCAAGATGTTGACCCTCAATCAGAAACTGAAACATATTTTAAAGTTGAAACAGCGATGCAAAACAAACGCTGGAATGGGGTTAAGATTATCCTTGAAGGCGGGAAAGCAATGGCTGAGAAAAAGTCCGAAATAAAAATAGTATTTAAAGATGACACAGAAAAAATATTTGATATCCGCGATGGCACACGTGATGCGTATGAAATATTAATTGAGCAGGCAATTCTCGGAAAACATGAATGGTTTGTAAGTATTGATGAAGTCATGGCGTCATGGAAGTTTATAGATTCAGTTATTGATCAATTTAAAAAGGTACCGTTAACCGTTTATAAAAAAGGGAACACTCCATGAACATAATTACCGAAAAAGAAAATCTTACCGTAAAAGCTGGTGAAGCATTACATGAGATGTTTGCAAGCCGAGGTGGTAAAAAATTATTAATGTTGCTTTCTGGTGGATCATCACTCAATTTACTTGAATATGTAAAACCTGATTCGATCAATGCAGATGTAACAATCGGCATGCTTGATGATCGCTATTCAAAAGATCGAAAAGTTAATAGTTTTGGGCTTTTGCAGAGCAAGGGTTTTGCCAATGATTTTTATTCGAAAGCTATTGCCGCGGGTGTAGTGTTCCTTGATTCCTACCCTGCAGAGCATGAAAGCTTGGAAATGTATGGTGATCGATATGAATCATTCGTGAAAAAATGGATCGAAGAAAATCCTGAAGGCATTATTCGTGCCACCGTGGGCATTGGTCCTGATGGACATACTTCAGGTGTGTTGCCGCACCCAGAAGATCCAAAAAAATTTGAAACACTTTTTAACGGCGAGCGTTTAATTGTCGGCTATGATGTCGGTGACAAGAATCCGCATCGCTATCGCATGACAAGTACCTTCACCTTAATGCGCAGATTCGATCAAGTGCTTACCTACATGTCTGGGGATAACAAAAAAGATGCGCTGCAGAAAGTCATGGCCGAAGAGGGGACTCTGGCTGAAACTCCCGGACGCATTGCTCGTGAACTTAAGAACGTGACTGTTTTTACAGATATTGAGGCATAGGGTATAATGACTTCATGTCACTCAAAACGTTTTTAATGAAGAAGATGCTGAAGTCGAAGATGAAGGATGTGCCGGAAGCAGAGCAGGAGAAAATCTTTGCTGCAATTGAAAAAGATCCACAATTATTCCAAAAGATCGCTGAAGAAGTTCAGCAGAAAATGAAAGAAGGCAAAGACCAGATGGCTGCTTCGATGGAAGTCATGATGAAATATCAGAAAGAGCTTAAAGACTTAATGTAATTATATGTTTGGCTTTGGCACACCCGCAAAAAAGAAAGTCCTTGTATTTCTAGGACAGGAAGATAAAGAAACATTATGTGGTACCTTGGCCGACGCATATGAGGCTGGAGCAAAAGCCGGTGGGCATGAAGTACGCCGCGTTAATATTGGTGATCTCAAATTTGATCCGCTCCTGCACCATGGCTATAAAGTAATTCAAGAACTCGAGCCAGACTTAAAAAAAGTTCAGGATGATATTCGTTGGGCAGATCATGTGGTGATCTTATATCCGATCTGGTGGAGTATGATGCCGGCCATTTTGAAAGGATTCTTTGACCGTGTATGGCTGCCCGGGTTTGCCTATCATTTCCATCCGCATCTTGGCTGGGACAAATTGCTTAAAGGCCGTTCAGGGCATGTGATCATTACCATGGACTCATGGCCGATCCTTTCCCGTATCATGTTCGGAGATTCGACCAACGAGATCGGCCGCGCTATCCTCGGATTCTCTGGAATTCATCCGGTCCGTATTGAAAAAGTTGGACCGATCAAGCATGCTACTGATGCCGCAAAAGCAAAAATTAAAGCAAAAATTTACGATCACGGTTTCAAGGCTCAATAATGCTTGCCTTTTCCTTTAATGTTTTCTTAATCTCTGCATGAGTTAATATACAATTAGAACCAGTAACACCCGAAAGGAGGTGATGATGCATGGTTGCCAAGGCCCATAACGATGGTCTGCAGCTTGATGACTCTGAGACCAAGTTCTTGGATGAAATGGTAGAGACTTTGACGGCGTATCTCGAGATCAAGGACCGCTTGGTGCGAGATAAGCAAAAGAAGTTGAACATCACTTCGTATGAGACTGTGGTCGTTAGAGATCAGACTGTTCGGATGCCGGTCTATGCTGCTGAAGTCGAGCTAAAGGAGTTTGAGTGTAGCCGACTTAAGGAGCTGTCTGGCAGGATTGAGGCTGCTGACAAGGATGTGGCAGTTCTGTACAGGAAAGCGACGGAGCAGCTAAGACTCATGGAATAGAGAGGTGAGTCATGAGGACTCCCAAAAGAAAGCGATGATCAGTTGGGACTGACATCGCTTTCGCTATTTATGCTAAAATATCGGGATGGAAACACAACCTAAAAAATTATACAGAAGTCGAACACATAAAGTTTTTGCCGGTATCTGTGGTGGCATGGCAGATTATTTTAGTATGGATGTAACAATCATAAGACTCTTGTGGGTACTTGGTATTCTTTTCACCGGAATTTTCCCCGGCGTCATTATATATATTATTGCTATTTTTGTTATTCCTGAGCAGCCGCCCTCAACTTCGTAAATATAGTATATGGTCTAGCAAAGTAGCAATTTTGTAGAATTTTGATACAATGCACGTCAATATATTTATTATATGAAGGCCAAAAAACCTACAGCAAAGGGAAGCACGACAACACAAGGTAAATATAGCTCACGACTTTCTCGTAAAGCTGAGTCTAGATCACATCACGATTTTCGTGTAGATGATGATTTTTATAAAAATGTTATAGAGAGTTTTGAGGACTATGCCGTATTTACTACTGACAAAAAAGGCATAATCAGCAGTTGGAATAGTGGAGCACATAAATTACTACAGTACTCTGAAAAAGAGATTATTGGCAAAAATATAGCTATTATTTTTACTCCACAAGATAGGAAGCTGGGCAAACATACAGAAGAGTTAGGAACAGCCCTTAAAAAAGGAAGAGCTATAGATGAGCGTTATCACGTCCGTAAAGATAAATCTCAATTCTGGGGAAGCGGACTTGTTTTTCCATTAAAAGACGAGAAGGGGACTGTGAGAGGATTTGCAAAAGTCATGCGTGATTTAACATTGCAGCAGACGGTTGAAATTGAGCAGAAACGACTATTGAATGTATTTGAACATGCACCAGCATTTATCTGTATCGTGCGAGGAAAAGATCATGTATTCGAGCTTGCGAATAATTATTATCATCAACTTGTTGGTCATAGAAAACTTATTGGAAAACCGGCATGTGAAGCACTGCCTGAAATGGTGGAACAGGGATTTATAAAATTACTTGATAC
>JALYRQ010000002.1:0-15952 GCA_030855125.1 bacterium
GCTCTATGCCATTGGCTTGTATTTCAAACTGCTCTGGCAAATCTGGTGGTATGATATTTTGCTCCACACCCTCGGTGGGGTGTTGATCAGTTTTGTGGTTATGGAATTGATCCGGGTGTATGGGTTCACATTTCGAAAGATGTACCATATGTTTATACCTGCCATTACCGCAGCCTTGATCATCGGCCTATTGTGGGAAGGTTTTGAATTAGTCAGCGGAGCCACGTTTGTTTCAAAGACGGGGTACAAAACAGATACAAGTATAGATATTGTCTGTGATATTGCAGGAGCTTTGATTGGTGTATTATTATCTTTTAAAAAATCTAATAACCAACTCCAGGAATAAAAACATGAATAAAAAAGTAACCCTGACCTTTTGTTCAGGCGTAGGTACAACTACTGGTGCAAATTTCCTCCTTAATCTTGAAGGGAAGAATGTATTGGTTGACTGCGGTCTGGAGCAGGGAACACATGACGCCGATGGACACAATCGAGATGACTTTATGTATGATCCGGCGAGTGTTGCTATACTCCTCATTACTCATGCCCATACCGATCACATTGGTCGCATCCCCAAGCTCGTAAAAGATGGATTTGCGGGTGAAATTTATTCCACCGAAGCCACCCGTGAGCTGGCTGAGGTGATGCTTGCTGATGCTGCACGGATTATCGAAGAAGATGCAAAGAAAAAAGGCATTTTGCCGATGTATGAGTATCATGATGTTGCGCAAACAATGTCGCTCTGGAAAGGTGTTGAGTACTATACTTCAATTGATCTTGGTAATAATTTTCATGCATACGTAAAAGATGCCGGTCATATTCTGGGTTCAACTATTTTTGAAATCTCTTATCAGGGCAGTCAGGGCAAGATTGTATTTACCGGTGATTTGGGCAATTCGCCGTCGCTTTTTTTACGTGATACAGAATCAATTGCCGGAGCAACTCATGTGGTGATGGAATCTGTATATGGCGATCGAAATCACGAAACAAAAGAGGATCGCAAGAATACCTTAACGGATGTGATCAAAGACACCATTGCCCGCAACAGGACTCTGCTGATTCCGGCATTCTCACTCGAGCGTACCCAGGACATTTTATACGAGATCAATGACTTGGTGGAGCGTGATCAGATTAAGCCCGTGTCGGTGTTCCTTGATTCACCACTCGGCTCAAAGGTCACTGCCATTTATAAAAAACACACCAAAGAATTCAATACGAGCGCCCGCGATATGATCGCTCAGGGCGATGACTTATTTGATTTTCCTAAACTCCGATTTACGGTTCATCGTGATGAAGCAGATGTGATCTATCGCACTGCTAATCCCAAAATCATTATTGCCGGTTCAGGTATGTCTTCTGGTGGGCGAGTGATTGGTCATGAAGCGCATTATTTACCGGATCCAAGTGCAACCCTGCTCTTTGTGGGGTATCAGGCTGTGGGCACCTTGGGCCGCCGAATTCTTGATGGGGCAAAAGAGGTTAACATTCAGGGTCAGAAGATAAAGATCCACGCTGAGATAAAAAGCATCATGGGGTATTCTTCTCACAAAGATTCTGATCATCTGATAGAATTTGTAGCTGAAGCTCAGCCCACATTAAAAAAAGTGTATGTAGCAATGGGTGAACCGAAGGCTTCACTCTTTCTCGTGCAGCGATTGCGAGATTATCTTGATGTCGACGCGGTGTATCCAGAGAAGGGGACGACGGTTGAAATAACACTTTAATTATGGATATCGTAAAGAAAAGAATTTATGTCAGTATGCTCGCATTGCTTGCGGCCCTTGTCTTTGCGGTGTTCTTTATTAGCACTCGGCCGGAGGAAGTGCCTGTTGTAACCAATCAGCCGATTGCCACAACCTCAGCTCCGGTAACCTACGCTTCAAATGACAGCACCTACTCAATTCTCGGACTAACATATTCAGTCGCATGGCATGAAAGCTGTACCGGTTTAGGTCATGGCCGAAAAATTGATCCCATTATTTCAGTAGAGTATCCGCAGATTCAAGGTATCCCTAAGACAGAAGTCCAGCAAAGCGTTAATCTCTTTTTGGAAAATGAATTTTTGACTGATCCATTAATGCGGGTAAAAGCGACCTGCGGTACGGAAGAAGACCCTCAATATTTTGGAGAAACCGGTCTTGATGTTTCGTTTGATATTAAGCTTCAATCAGATCAGTACTTAAGTTTGAAATATGCTGAAGCAACCGGACTTTTAAGTGACTTACGGCCAACTTTTGATTATAGAGGCTATACTATCGACCTTTCTGACGGTTCAGTCCTCTCATACAAAGATCTCTTTAAAGCCGATGCCGAATCACGGGCCACTATGAAACAACTCCTGACTGCAGGTTTACCCGCTCAAGTGAAATCAAATCCCGATATTGACCGCGATATTTTGGATTATGAATTTTATCTGACAAAAAATGAAGTTGTGTTCCTCAATATTTTCTTGAGCCCTGCATTCCAAAATATTGAAGTGAAGATTCCGTTTAATAAGATAGAAGATTTAAGAGTATAAAAATATGGAACGTAACCCATTATCATTTGAACGATCATCGGATCCTCAACCCATTACAGAAGAGTATATTCAACCTGAGATCATCTTAGAATCTAAGCAGGTGGACAGTAACCGTGAAAATATTGAGGAGGATGCGCAAAAAATCGAAAACATCCGTAAGGAATTAAAAGCCGAATCTTCACAAGAATCAGCTGTGATGAGCCGAAGGAATTTTTTAAGGAAAGCCGTGAAAGGCGCAGCCGGTGTGGTTGTGGGTGGGGCAGTTGCCGACAGTATAATACGACCAAATGCTCAGGAAAATCTTGAAAATGTTGTTGAACTTGAAACGAATAGTGCACGGTATAAGATTATTTATGGAAATCATTTAATCGAAACGAGTGCCAAGTCATTGGACAATGTTGATGCCGTCCTCTTAGAAGATGAGGCAGAAAAGCCAGAAAAAGGAGATTCACATTTTGGTTATATTGCACAGTATAAATCCATAATCGAGCGGGCACAAAACGATCACATCCCTATCTTTCGCGTAGATGTTGAAGATTATAGCGATGTGCATACAAGTATGGCCGGGAAACACTTTGGATTACCTATACTTGAGAGTTATGTAGCTGGAAAGTTATTAGAAAAAAGAGATGAGAATGATGAATCTTTATTAAACACTCATGTGGTAAAGACAAGACGAACGGTGATGAATACTATTCGCAAATCACTTGCAGGATACCTACTCACACCGCTTGTGACACTTGGTTCTGGTATAACAGGTTCCATGAGTGAGAAATCTCTTTTGCGTAAAACATTCCGTACGTTGAATAGATTTAATAGTAAGTTTCATCCTGAATTAAGAGGCAAATATCTTCATGGGCGTAATGACCTCATTGCTCAGAAATCTGAAACGATAGCTAAAGGGTTGTCTGCGGAACTTAATAAAAAGCCAACAATAGCAATTGTTATAGGGGCACTTCATATAGGTATTGAAGATAGTCTTAGGTCATCAGAAACAGATAGACTTTTGCGGCTTCAAGATAGTTTCGGAAATTCACTTTCTAATCATTCATATATAAATAGATTTGATGTAGATAACGGGAAGGTGACTGAGACGAATATAGATGACCTATCTCTTAAATAGTAATAAAAAAACCTCCAAGCGGAGGTTTTTTTATTACTGATGCTACTTAGCTGTTTTTTCTTTCTTTGCTTTTGGCGCTTCTGATGCTTCGTCCTTTGCTGGCTTTGTATCCTGCTGTGCGAGATCGAGGATTCGAGCGAATGCCTCTGGATTTGATGCGGCAATTTCTGAGAGGACCTTTCGGTTGATAGGGAGGTTGTGTTTCTTGAGTGCTCCCATGAATTTGCTGTATGACATGTTCTCGCCGAGGCCTGCATTGATGCGGACATTGAACAATCGTCGCATCTCACCTTTCTTGTCTCGTCGGTGAGCGAAGGCGTAGGCTCCGGCATGTGAGATCGCTTCGTATGCCTGCTTTTCTTTAGTTGAACGGCCAAAACGGTATCCTTTTATTTGTTTAAGGACATTTCGTCGGGTCTTCAGTGCATTTACTCCTTTTTTTACGCGTGCCATGGTAGTGGGGTATTAAACTAGTTACTAGTAGATAAAAAGCGAGATCGAGCCTTGTTTTTCATGACCATAGTCATTGAGCGGTTTCGGCTCAATTGGGCTCGGCCGCCTTCCTTGGCGTTAAAGTGGTTTTGGCCGGCTTTTCGCATGATCAATTTGCCGTTTTTGGTCACTTTGAGGCGCTTTGTGAATGATTTATTCGTTTTCATAACGTAGGGTACAGATTACTAAATTTATGGCCTAAGGTCAAGCTTTTCGTGGTTTTAGCTACGCTACAGAAAAGAACCCCATTTTCAGGTCCTCGGGTCCAGTCACCAGACCATGAAAATAGGATTCTTTTCTTTCGCTTACGCTTTCTCAATAATAACCGTCAGTCCCTTCGGGCTTTTCTTTGGAGTGTCAGCCACTTTTAATTTTGATATACTTGATATATGGAACAGTATAAACCCGAACAGGTTAAACATAATACCCCAGAAGACCTTAATCCTAAGATTATTCAACCCGAGGTGCGTCTTGAAGAAACCAATCCTGTAGAGAGTCCAGCCAAACAGCAGGAAAGAGAGGCTGCAACTCAAAATCGTATTAATGCATTGCAGGAGGAGCTGGGTATAACTGAGAAGCCCATTGATAGTAATCTTGAAGCTCAGAAAAATCTTGGGGAAAAGCTTCGGGCAGTAGAAGGTGGCCTAAGAGAGATAGAGGGAATATTTCGATACAGAGATAATAAGGGATTAAATAATATTCTCGGCCCAGATGGCGGAAAATTCCTCAAGCAAGGTCTCAGTGATTTAGAGGGTTTAAAAAATATGGGAACTACTGACTCTGAGAAGGTGAATGCAACTATAAAAAATATATTTCAAGGTATTGATGCAATTGGTAGAGCCCAGCCTGAGAAACTTTTAAAAGAAGATATCCAAGTTTCAACTTCGCTCATAAAACAGTTAAGGAATACAAGCTCGGCTCTCTTCGAAGTAGGGAATACCTTACACAGTTTAGACTCATCAGCATATAAAGAGTCAACCGATCGTATTCTTGCTCTTAAGAGTGACCTCATTCCAAAAAGAATTGAATTCATTTCAAAACGGGCAACACTTACAGAAAAATATTTAAGGGGACGTTAAAGTATTAAGGGTTTTACGCCTTTTCGATTATGACCGTCAGACCCTTCGGGCTTTTCTTTGGAGAATCTGCTACTTTATATTCTTCGGTGATGAGGTGGAGGATGCGATCCATGCGGGTGCGTAGGAAGTTGAAGTCCATGTATTTTGAGCGGCCGGTGAGGAAGAGGTCGATCTTAACGCGGTGACCTTCTTTGAGCCACTCTGATGCTTTCTTAGCTTTGAGGTCTAAGTCATGATCGCCGGTACCCATCTTTACTTGCACATTTTTGGTCTCGGTTACTTTTGACTTTGCTTTAGCCGCTTTAGCTTTCTTACTTTCCATGTACTGATACTTGCCAAAATCCATCAGTTTAGCGATGGGTGGTTTTGCATTAGGAGAGATCTCAATGAGATCGACACCGAGTTCTTCAGCTTTGGTCAACGCTTCTCGAAGCGTGATGACTCCGAGGTTGTCACCGTCGTCAGTTATAACGCGGAGCTCGGGAGCTTGGATTTGGTGATTGATGCGAATGCGTGGGGTCAATATATATTAAGTTAAGTGTATAACGGGCTTACAATAGCACACTTTGCTATAGCTGACAATGACGAATGACTTACAGAAATTTTACAGCTGGGGTAAGCGATATGGCTATTGTGCGTCGTAATAACTGTAGGTCGAAGTTATGAATCAATCAGAAACGCCTATGACCATCAGACATGTAGCGAGATTGATCTGGGAAAAGATACTGCAACGAGCATTCAAGGGAGTACATAATGTTGTGTTAGCACCGGTTCGGATATTTCAAGACTTCAGTATGATGAAGTATGTATAATATTCTAAGACCGAAGAAAAAGATCATCAATACGGTGATCTTTTTCTATGAAGTTTTTTTCAAAATATCTTTTTTAAAATGCTTAAGGTAGGCTACAAGGATAAAACTAATGATGACCATCAAGAACCATGAGGTGATCTTCTGTGTTGAGACTGCCGTCCAGACGTGAACTTGATCAGGATATTCCCAGGCACCCCAGAAGGTTGAGAGATTTTCAGCGATCCAAATAAAGAATGCGATCAAAATGAATGAAAGTGTGAGGGGCATCATTCGACGTTTTTTTGTAACCGTGAAGTACACATCAACTTTTCTAAAGAAAATAAAGACAGCCGGGATAAGTAAAAGCCGGAAGTCTGGAATAAAATGGTTGGTAAAGAAGTTGATATAAATAAGCGCACAGAGCACAACACTCCAGGCATAGTGAGTATAATTCCTCATCTCAAGCTTCATTATTTTCCATGACTGGCTGATATAGCTGCCGATGGCGGCATACATAAATCCACTGTACAAAGGAACGGTGCTGATCTTAAAGAATGCATCTTCCGGATAGCTCCATGAACCAATGGCCGGATGGGTCTTGTAGAGCTCTAAGATAAGACCAATAATATGAAACACAAAAATAACTTTTACTTCATCTTTTGTTTCTTGTCTGGTGACATACAAAATTATTTGAAGCAGCACCGCAGTGACAAACAAGAAGTCGTAGCGGGCAAAGCCGAAGAGGGGAATATGGTTTGAAAGAAAGAGCAAGGCAAAAAACGATCCGGCAAAAATGCAGGCACGAGCTTGTTTGAGACCGAATATAAAGAATTCCCAAACGCCATTAATCATGGATATCTCTACTATAACATCAAGAATGAAGCGTGTGTTACCAACAAAAAACCCCAACCTTACGGTCGGGGTTTTTTGGCTCTTAGAGCTTACGCTCGCTGAACGTTCACTGCGTTCAATCCCTTTGGAGATTGTTCTGTTTCAAAAGTAACAGCATCACCTTCGCGGAGTTCGTCGAAACGAACGCCAACGAGAGAATTCATGTGAAAGAATAAATCTTTCGCTTCTCCTTCTCGTGAGATGAAACCGAAACCTTTGTCAGTGATCTTTTTGATGACACCAGTCATTGATTTGATTTTCTTTATGTATAACGACAAATAGTATGTTTGAACGACTCTTTCGAACAATAGCTCTTTGTTATGTGCATACTAGCATACTCTGTATTTAAAGTCAAGTGATGAGCTCGCCTAAATAGTTAAAGAAAAACCGCACCGATTTTGGATTCAGGCGGCGCGGCGAAGCTCAAGGATAGGGGAATCTTGTAGGTCGATTTCCTCTGGGTCTTCGATCGGATCAAAATCACAAAACATATGGATCTTTGACACCGACAGTCTCCCATTGAAAACGCTGACCCAGCCCTCGTATTGATCCCCAGCGGCAATGAGCTTGTAGCACTGGGGACAGTGGCCATGGTCTTGGTGTGCTGTCCGAGTGTACGTCCGAAGCAATCGAGGTTTCTTCATAGGACTGCTCCTCTGTATCTGGACACATAGTACCATACCATCGTTCTTTAGCTTATAATAAGGGAATATATGAATTATATAGACATCGTTTTTATTATAATTCTTGCGTTATATTGCTGGCACGGATATCGCTATGGTTTCATTGTGCTTCTAGCAAGGTCTATCGGTTTTATTGGCGGACTTGTTTTTGCTCTGGCAATCTATCAGTGGGCGGGAAGAATCTTGGTTCAATATACCAGTATCCCATTGCAGTTTGCGTACATGATCGCCTTCATCGCATTGTTTACCATTGGCCAGGGAGTGATTGGATATGGATTACGGAGACTGCTGGAGCGAACGCCGATTGTCTGGCATCAAAACATTGTAAACAGATTAGCCGGTGTTGTGCCAGGATTTATCGATGGACTTATTTTCTTGGCACTTATTGTATTGATCGTGGTAATGCTGCCAGTACCTGCGCGCATTAATGAAAGTGTTACCAACTCATACATTGGTAATTATATTATTAACGCAGTACCGACGGTTGAAGATTATTCCCGCAAAATTTTTGGCAGTACTATTGAAGAATCGCTGACGCAGTTTGCATTCAGACCAGGACCAAATGATACCGTCAGCATTCCATTTAAACCAAAATCAATTTCGATCGATGAAGTTTCTGAGCGACGCATGCTTGAACTTATTAATGAAGAGCGGGCAAAAGTTGGGGCAAAGCCCGTTGTGATCGATACAACAATTACCGAAGTTGCTCGAGCACATTCACGTGACATGTGGGAACGCAAATATTTTGCGCATAATAATCCGGACGGCGAAGACCCATTCAAGCGCATGAGCGACGGGGGAGTGAAGTTTATTACTGCCGGAGAAAATCTGGCATTTGCTCCGACCGTTGCTATTGCGCATCAGGGTTTGATGAATTCTCCAGGACATAAACGAAATATTTTGGATCCGGCATTTGGACGTGTTGGCATTGGTGTCATCAGTGGCGGTATTTACGGAAAGATGTTTACCCAAAATTTCGCAAATTAAAGCAGCTTCTACAACTAACTGTCAACTTTAGGCCTTCTCTGCGTCATTAAGTGATTATGCCCTTTCACTTAGCACGCTCATGAATACTCTCACTTCAAAACGCATCACGATAATATTTCTTATTCTGGCCATCCTCGTTCTTGGCTGGATGGTGTACCAACTGCGATTTGCCGACCGGATTAGTACCTCTCAAAACCCGGCCGTTGTTCAGGAAGCGATCTCTCAGTATTTGAAGAGCAAAGAAACACTTACTCCAGCGGTCGCAACAGTTCTCGACACTAACCTTACGCTCAAATCGTTTTCTGATGCAGTATTTAAGGATATACCCAACAGTGTGAATGTATTTCCGAAAGACATCCTCCGGACTTCAACAACAGGCCGAGCAGTTATTGAGAATCCGCAGGGCACTGTCGATGTGCTTGATTATAATTCTGAATTGGCAATTCAAGATAAAACCACTGAGGAAGGCAGCAGCCGGTTTTTAAAGGGGGGATCGGTTTGGACTCGGACCGAAAAAGTCTTGGGTCAGGGAGAGTTTCATGAAATGGAAACCCAAAATGCGGTGGCGGTCATCCGCGGCACTTCGTTTGGAGTGATGTATGCACAAAGTCTAACTACGGTGATTATTACGCGCGGCAAAGTCGGAGTCATTCCGGTCAATCTTACAACCCGAGTGCGGGCATATGATAAAGAAGTAATTGTCTCAGCCGGCAATAAAGCAACTGTAAATGATGCCGGCGAAATTGTGGTGACACCAATTTCCAAAGCAGACAAAAAAATGCCGTGGTTTATGTTTAATGCAAAGAATGAAATACAACCGGCCGCTCAATCGGCTGTCACTCCGCAACTTGCACGGGTTGAACCGGTAATGAGTGAAGCAAGCGAAACAAATCAATCTGACCTCTCTTTAAATAGTCCCGTTGGTGTTGGCGGCGCCTCGGATATAGTGAGTGATCAGATCCAGCCTGAACCCGAGCCTCGACGCAGACGAAGCAGGGGCTCAAGTAACTCACGTCAGGAGGTAATTACACAAGCAGCCACTACAACCGAGTCTGTAGCAACTTTAACAGATACTGCCACATCAACTGACACAGTCAGTCCGCCGTTGGCAAGCACATTCAATACTGTTTTTGATACACTGCAATCAACTTCTTCAACCTCAACGAATTCGACAAGCCTGCCAGGTACACCACAGGCAACTACAACGACGAGTACAAGTACCGATACTACACAGGGTTCGGCGGTTTCGACAAGCTCACCGCAGACAGATTCACCACAAGCCACCAGCACTTCGACTGATCCAACCGTTCCAACTGAACCTGCCGCAACTTCCACTACTGCAACTTCAACAGATACTGCCACGACAACTGAACCAATTATTCCAACTGAACCTACAGCAACCTCAACTCAAGCTACATCAACACAAGCAACAAGTACTCCGTCAGTCGGATCACTCATAACTATATTTGCTGCCGGCACACAAGGCGGAGAATTGTATCCGACCATGGAACTCTTGCTCGATGATGTTGTAGTGCAGACATATGAAGGTGTTCAAGGAGATCCGCAGCAGAGAATGTTTGAACAATTTACCTATCAACATTCAACGACCACTGAACTATCGCGTATAAAAATAAGATATCCAGTAGATTTTTACGAAGCCCCAACAAATGACCGAAATCTTGCGGTGGATAAAATAAAGATAGATGATGCTGAGTATGAAACTGAAGCCTCAACTACATTCGGCACAGGAATTCTTGCCCCTGATGGTTCATGTATTAGCGGACATCATTCGACAGAGTGGTTATATTGCGCCGGCTACTTCCAGTATGGTGTTGATGAACCCGAACCGCAGATTTCTAATAGCGACAACAACAATGTTCAACCATAAGTAATTAGTATACGAGACCCTACAATTCGTTAAAGAAAATCCCCGCACTGCTTGTGCGGGGTTACGGGTCGGGATGGGGTACTACTTCATCTTTATCAAGTGTCGAGTCATAAACAAAACACATCTCATCCGACACTTGAGCCCCTCTTAGCACGAAGTATCCTTCGGGCTGCTTCATAGGGTGAGCGACTAGTATCGGTCCAAAGGTCTGACAAACGACAGACATGATCGAGGCCATCATGCATGCGTCGGCTACTCCTTCAATGATGAGTGCTGGCCGATACTTACTCGGCTGAAAGGCGCAGCGGAGCGACAGAGTCAGTTCCTCTATCTCCGATCGGCATCGCATCAAGTCATAAACAGAGACAGGTGTCTTCCACGTCACTGAAAGTCGAAATCCCTCAAAACCTTTCACCAGGACTCTTGTCAGAGTCATTTTTTCATGGGTCATAGGTCCTCCTCCAAAGAGCTCCCGAATTTTGCTAACTGCCGAGTAGCTTACCTCATGTGAGCTGATAAAGGCAAGCAAACAAAAACAACCCGAAGGCTGTTTTTGAAGGTTAAAATTTTTTTAGAAATTACTGTACGTTTACACTTGCATCGACATTCACGTTTACACTCCCATTTGCTTTTAGCGATGTTGTAGCAACTTTCGGATCTTTTATGTTAAGACTTGCACCCGATATTGATTTCACATTCGCTGCCAAGATATCACCGCAGGCAACATAGACTGATGCTTCTGATGCTGACTTGTGCACATTGATTGAGAGGGGAAGGAGCTTCACGAAATCTGTGAGTGAGATATCAAGCATTGTTTGTGCTGCGCCGTTTGAAATATTGGTCAAAGGATATTTAACTCCGCCGATAGTTGCACATGAACCAAGGTGAATATGTGCAGGCTGAGTGACTGTTGAAGGTTTGCCGCTGAGATTCACAATCACTTTTACTTTGCCATTTACTTCAGTAAGGACCGCTGTTCCATTTTGTCCTGAAGCACTCTGTTCCTTAAGAGTAACCTGAATGGTGTGAGGGGTTGTTGAGCCTTTTTTCATTGAATCAGTTGATGTAGCAAGTGCCTCCATCGCTGCTTTCTCGGCCTTTTTAGCGGCATTCTTTTTTACTGCCACGGTTCCACCTCCAACTGCAATACCTGCAACAATGAGCAAAACAATAAATGGAGCAATTCCTCGTTGTGTATTAATTTTCATACAAAATATTTTACAAGATACTAAATAATAATACTCATAAGTATATCACGTATCTCAACTGTAAAATGTTCAAAAGAAAAAGCCGCATGGGTGAGCCATGCGGCGATTACTAGTGTGAGCATGCCAAGCAAGATCGGCATTGGCCTCCACCAGCATCAGGATGATCAGCTGAGAATGGGCTGTTGCAGTGACCGCATCTGCCTTCACGGTTGCGTTTCTCCCAGATGATGGAGTAGTCGAACCCTGGTGCCTTCTCTGGTTTCTTTATGACTGGATTGAACATTCCAACCATGAAAAACTTGCCGAATAGATCCTGCAGCTTCTTCAAGACTTTTTTCAGATGGACCACACAGGCTCCTTTCTGTGTACTTTGACTTCAGTTATATTACTTGAAAAAGAGGAGAGTGCAAGGCAAAGAAAAACCGCACGACTTAATCGGGCGGTTTAGAATACAACGTTTGTTTGGGAATCTTTAACCTGTGTATATTCGCTTCACGGCTGTAGGGAATTTGATACAGCCGTGGATGCAGTACCCGATCATGGTGAAGGGGAGGGAAACGGGGTTGAACGTAATTGCACCCCATCTGCAATGAATATGGCGGATGTCGAGCTGCTTCATGAAGAAGGCAACTGCAAATGAAAAAGGAAGATACGCCGCGATCGTTGCGATTGCTATGACCCATGTCCAGAAAAGTGCCTTGGGGATGAGGTGCAGGTTCTTTGGTTCCATGAGGTTAATGGTGAGTATCGTCATGATGCAGATCATGCACGACGTTAGCGCCATCACCATCATAGAAAACAGGATAAGCCCATTCCTCCAGATCAGTCCCCACGGTGCAGGACGCCAGGTGATATATTTTCCGATTTTCATGCGAATCCCTTTATTAGGGTAAACGGAACTGTTCTGTAAAGTATAGTACTGAGAAATAATATAATGGCAAGTAAAGAAGTAAACAAAAAGCACCCGCATAGCGAACGCTTTTTGTGCCAAATTTGGTGGACATAGTCTCTGAAAAGTGGAACCAGCTACATTCATGGATATTTGAGAGCTCTGAGGCGATTATAGAAGGAAGAGAGTATAAAAATATGTGAACCTACGGCAAGGACTCACCTTGACGTAACATATTCGTTCAACAAAAACCCCCTCGTTTAGACGGTTAGAAATAATTGAGAAAAAGCCCTGCGTGCGAATGAATCACGGGGGCCTGTTCGGGTGTCAGGGTGTCCTTTCTCTCTTGTTTGGGCATTATACTACTTTACTCACCATCCTTTTTCATGTCTTCAGCTTTCATTCCACATTGCGGGCAAACTCCATTTACCATAGGGACTTTGCACATAGGGCACATCTGTTCATTTGTTTCTGCCATAATTTTATTATTAAGATGATAATTACTCTTAAAACTTTCATTTATAATAACGGTGGGGATGCTCCATACTTACAACCTTGACATAATACCCCTAGGGGGTATTATGTCATAATATGAATACGAACAAAGCGAAAATGGTACGACGCTTACAAATTATTGAGGGTCAGGTTAGGGGTCTTCGAGAAATGATCGAAAAAGGAACTTATTGTATTGATGTAATTACTCAAAGCTCGGCGATTAAGCAAGGTCTTTCAAAAGTAGAAGATATGCTTATGGAGCATCATCTATCTCATTGTGTGGTGAAACAAATTAAAGAGGGAACAACAGATAAGGCCGTCGATGAAGTCCTCAAGGTCTATAAACTTAAAAGAAAATAATATGGAACATACGCATACACATCCTAAAATATATAGGGTAAAGGGAATGCATTGTGCTTCATGTGCAAGTATTATTGAAAAAACTTTCAAGAATCAAGATGGTGTTGAATCTGTTGAAGTAAATTATGGTACCGAAACTGCAAAAGTGGCTATGGATCATTCGATAATGTCTCCCCATCATTTATCAAAGACCATAGAGCCTTTAGGATACTCGCTTGTGGTGCCTACAGCAGAGGAAATGGATATGTCAGCCGACGAACACGCTCAACACATCGGGCTTAATCAATCAAAGCAAGAAAAGCTCGCAGAAATTGCAGATATGAGAACAAAAGTTTTGTCTGTAATACCTTTGGCAATTTTCAGTATTTTTGTAATGACATGGGATATCCTCGCTCAATTTAATGTTGTGGCAGCAATGTCACATACACTGTATGAATTTTTCCATCATCTTTTGCCAATCTTTGCTACATACACGCTCTTTGCGGTTGGCAAACCATATCTTAGAGGAATGTATACATTTTTCCGCTATGGAAAGGCAAACATGGATACCCTTATAGGCATTGGTACATCAGTGGCTTTTGTATACAGTTTTATTGTTACTGCTTTCGAAGATAGCTTAAGATCTTTTATTGATGTAACTCATACTTACTACGATGTAACGATTGTTGTCATTACATTCATAGCATTAGGCAAATATCTTGAAGCTCGTTCAAAGTTAAAGACAGGTGATGCTATAGAAAAACTTCTTAATCTCCAAGCAAAAACTGCTCTCGTGATTCGTGATGGAAACGAGATAGAAATTCCTGTTGGTCAGGTCGTTCATGGTGATCTTATTATTATCAAGCCAGCAGGTAAAATCCCTGTTGATGGAGTACTTACTGAAGGCTCATCATTTATTAATGAAGCAATGGTTACCGGTGAGCCTATTCCTGTAGAGAAAAAAATTGGAGATACCGTTGTTGCAGGAACAATAAATACAACAGGGTCATTTACCTTTAAAGCTACAAAAGTTGGTTCAGAAACTCTCCTAGCTAATATTGTAAAAATGGTTCAAGAGGCTCAGGGTAGTAGAGCCCCCATTCAGGCATTGGCTGATAAAATTTCGGCAGTCTTTGTACCCATCGTATTGGTATTAGCTCTTGTTGTTCTTGTTCTATGGCTTATTATAGGCACTCAATATCTCGGCTTTCAACAAGCTCTTTCTCTCGGTCTTACTTCATTTGTTGGAATTCTTGTTATTGCTTGTCCTTGTGCCCTTGGTCTCGCTACACCAACAGCTATTATTGTAGGAGTTGGTAAAGGTGCTCGAGAAGGAATTCTCATCAAAGATGCGGCAACACTTGAGAAACTGCATCAAGTGAATACTGTTGTCGTAGATAAAACTGGAACGGTTACAAAAGGTAAACCAGAACTTGTTGGAATAAAGAATTATTCAAATCGTAAGGATGATGAAATTATTTCCATTCTTGCCTCACTTGAACATAAATCTGAGCACCCTATTGCTCACGCAGTAACTGAATATGCTACGTCGAAAAACCTTTCATTAAGCAATGTGAATAATTTTGAAATTATAAAAGGAAAGGGACTTAAGGGCTCAGTGAATGGAAGTGAATACTTTGCAGGTAATACAAAACTTATATCTGATCTTAAACTTTCTTTTGATATTAATCAGATCGAGCATGAAACCATGCAAGGAAAAACCCCTGTCATTCTTGCAACTAAAAATGAAGTTCTGGGCACGGTAATGGTTGCCGATGCTATTAAACAAGAAGCAGTAGAAGCTGTAAGAAATCTTCACAAACTTGGTATTAAAGTTGTGATGCTTACTGGTGATAATAAAAATACTGCGGCGTTTATTGCCCAAGAAGTTGGTATTGATGATGTCGTAGCTGAAGTTTCACCAGAAGATAAATTAAATAAAATTAAAGAGCTTCAGACTTCTGGACGAATTGTAGCTATGGCCGGTGATGGGGTAAATGATGCTCCTGCACTCGCACAAGCCGATGTGGGAATTGCTATGGGCACGGGTACTGATGTGGCTATTGAAACAGCTGGAATTACATTACTTCATGGCGATATTTCAAAATTAGTAAAGGCTATTCGGCTTTCAAAGATGACTATGCGAGGTATTAGACAAAATCTTTTTTGGGCATTTATCTATAACATAATTGGTATTCCTGTTGCGGGCGGATTGTTGTTTCCATTCTTTGGAGTATTACTTTCACCAGTATTCGCTGGGCTCGCAATGGCGTTCTCAAGTGTGTCTGTCGTGTTTAATTCCTTAAGGCTTAAAGCTAAACAATTATAACAATATGAGTACACATATATTTCACATAAACGGGATGCACTGTAAGGCTTGTATTGTCCTAACTGAAAGCGAACTCCGGGACCTTCCTGAAGTAACAATGGCAAAATCTTCTCTTAAGACTCATAGTGTTGAGGTAACAGGGGACTTCGGGAATAAAACACAGGAAGAAATAGCCGCTACCTTGAGTGGAGTATTACAAAAACATGGATATACAATTACTGCTGAGAAACAAAAGCAAAC
>JALYRQ010000002.1:15962-22265 GCA_030855125.1 bacterium
CAGGAGCTTTCATTGCTCTGTTCATTATTCTTCAGAAACTGGGCATTGTTAACTTAGTTAATACTTCTGAAGTAAGCTATGGAACCGCATTTATAATTGGGCTTATTGCTTCGGTTTCGACATGTATGGCAGTAGTCGGAGGTTTGGTGTTGTCTATGTCAGCAAACTTTGCGAAGGAAGGCGATAAAGTTCGGCCACAAGTACTATTTCATGTGGGACGGCTTGCAGCATTCTTCATTCTTGGGGGAGTTATAGGAGCAATCGGGGCTTCATTCCAGCTCGGTATTACAGGTACATTTATTCTTGGAATTATTGTCGGCGTGATTATGCTCATGCTTGGTATCAATCTTCTGGATATATTTCCTTGGGCAAAGAAGCTGCAGCCCACACTTCCAGCTTTTTTTTCAAAGCATGTACAGGGCCTTAAAAATGTAAATCATACTCTGACCCCTCTGTTAGTAGGTATTGTCACATTCATTTTGCCGTGTGGGTTTACACAGTCAATGCAGATATATACCTTGACCACAGGCAGCTTCTGGACAGGAGCAATGACTATGTTTGTCTATGCATTAGGAACGTTACCTGTATTAGCTCTGTTAAGCTTTAGTACATCAAATATTCATAAGAAAGCACAGTCAGGTGTTTTCTTTAAGACAGCAGGTTTGGTTGTTATATTCTTTGGACTTTTCAATGTGTATAACAGTTTAGTAGCAGTTGGAGTACTGCCTGCACTCTTTAGCTTTTAACGTATACTATATCTATGAACAAAGGAACAATCGTATCGATCATTATCGCCATTGTACTTATCGGAGGAGCTGCATTTTTGGTCGGTGGAAAAGATAATTCACAACAAGAAGTAAAAAATAATGTGACTATTGTAGATGGGAAACAAATTATAGAGATCAGCGCCAAAGGTGGGTATGCTCCTCGTATTACTACAGCTAAAGCAAATATGCCGACGGTAATAAAGGTAAACACTCAAGGAACATTCGATTGTTCATCAGCCCTCACTATTCCAAGCATCGGCTACAAAACTAATTTGCCAGTTTCAGGAAATACAGACATAGAAGTACCTGCACAAAAAGCGGGGACAACACTGCAAGGTATCTGTAGTATGGGAATGTACAATTTCTCAGTGAACTTTATTTAGAATTGTGAAGGATGCACTGACAAATTTACTTCTGCAATATCCAATACTTGCACCGCTTGTATTCATTGCGATTCGAGCTTTGGCTATAATCTTCCCACCAATTCCTGGGATCGTAATTGATCTTATTGGTATTGCAGTGTTCCCTTGGTTTTTGGGATTTGTGTATGGAGAGATTGGAGTCATTGTCGGTGCATTCATTGCGTTCTGGATTGCTCGAAAGTTTAGAGAGCCGCTTGTTAAGAAATTTGTTCGATTAAATAAAGTAAATCAATGGGAAGAGAAGTTATCAAATAATCAGGAATTCTGGTTTTGGGTTGGGCTTAGGCTTTTCTTTAATCCGCTTTTTGACTATATAAGCTATGCTGCAGGGCTAACAAAAATAAGTACTACACGATATATCATCACAACAATAATCGGCACTGTTCCGACAATGTTTGTGATCTATTACTTTGGAGGTATTTCAATGAGTAGGGGAATATATATTGGCGGGGGATTTATTGGTTTGTTGTTTTTTGCGCAGTTTATTTATAAGCGATCAATAAAGAACGTATAGATAAAAGAAAAAGCCGTGAAAACTCAGGTTGAGTTTTCACGGCTCAGAGCGGGGCTCCACGAGGTCGGGGGATTCTTCCCGCAACTGGCGGAGTCTAGCTGGGGTAAGATCGGCGGATGCAATGACATGAAGGACAGACCAGTTCCTTATGCCGGCCGCTTTTTTCCTGGCCGAGTCATCACAGTCGCATTCTCCCAGGTTGATCAGTTTGGTCTCAACTCCGCAGCCGACGAGTGAATCTTCTCTTACTACTGCCCAGTAATGAGGCATGAGGTGTCCCTCCTTTCTGTTTGCCGGACCGATCCTATCTACGAGTATATTACTCAGAAAAGGGAAGATAGCAAGTAAAGAAAAGCCTCTCCTTGTGAGGGAGAGGCAATCTACAACTAAACTAAAGAGCTGGCACTGATCAGTAAACGAGTGTCGGGATCCAGGGGCCGACTTGGTTGTCGAGTCCGAACAGACGCCATTTCCACTCGTTCTCGTACCAGTGCATGTGGAGGACTGTGTCCACGCGGGGGTTCAGCATGTCACTCTTCATGCCGCCTCTCTCCCGGAACCACTGCGGTCCGTGGAAGATGGTCCCGTCGAACGTGAACTCCTGCAGCCTATCGTCCTTCGAGGATCGTTGCCACTCGATCGGGATCAAGTGGCGGTTTTCCCAGATGGCGATGAAGGCGTGAGCGTCGAGAGGGATGTATGCCGACGGTATCAACTTTACCAGGCGCTTTTCCAGCTTGATGCTGCGTCGATCGAAGCCTCCGTAGGTGATCTTCTTGATTTTCATCAAGTCGATGTGTTCGAGTGGAATGGCGTTGACGTGGGAGTACATGTTGCCCTCCCAGCCGTCCAGGATGCGCAGGCAGTCGCTGTTGGACCGTTGGTCCTCGTACTTCTTGGCGAATGCCACGATGTCGAAGGGTATCGACCGGTCGATCTTGATGACGCGCGGCGCCGAGCCGACGATCATGTTGCCGCCGTTGAGGAGGAAGTCCGTGAAGTTTTTTCCGGTCTTTTTCCTGCCCGCGATGATCTGCTGGGCGGTGTCCTCATCGAGCCGATCGAAGTCGGTGGTCGTGAGGAGGGTGGCGAGGATCTGTCGGATCTGCGCGTTCGATGCGGGTTTACCCGGCATAGGGTTAACCGTCCTTTCCAAAATGCAGTCTGGGTTAGTGCCGTCCACAATGTGGACTGTCGCAGTTAGTCAGTACTGTCTATTTAAATAATAACATAAATACCATATAAGTCAATTTTATAATATTTTACATAAGTGAATCGGTCACATATAATTTTCTGCTGAAAATTTTCGCGACCCCGGCTCATGCTCGCTAGGGCGAGACATTCCGCCTTTCGATTCCGCCACGAAAGCAAAGCAGTTTGCTTTCTCATCTCCACCTAAATCCGGCAAAGCAAAAAGCGCCCGCATAGCGAACGCTTTTTGTGCCGAATTTGGTGGACACGCTGAGAAAGTCATGGAACCAAATGAGGGATTATATTACGGGATGGTATCTGGCATTTGATGAGGGTGGGTATGTAATACATTAACTTTATTATAAAAAACGCCTCACATGTTTCCATGGAGGCGCGGTAGAATTTTTTTTGGTCTTTGTGGTTTATGAGATCAGGTTCAACACCTTTTCTCCCATACCACTGCACGTGAGGATCTTGTCGCATCCGGGCTCTGCGATGTCAGTGGTCCGGTAACCATCAACAAGCATCTTGTGCACGGCGCTCTCGATCGCGGTCGCACCTTTCTCTGCGCCGATGTGGCGGAGCATCATTGCTCCAGTCAGAATCCGGCCGAGCGGGTTAACCTTGTCCTGACCCGCTAAGGTCGGAGCAGTGCCAGCACCACTCTCGAACATTGCCTGGCCTGTGTCCGGATTCACAGCCGAACTGTGCATGAGCCCCATGCCGCCGACCATCTCCGCAGCACCATCCGAAAGGATGTCGCCGTGTTCATTGCCACAGGCGATGACGCCGCGCAGCAACTGTGGATGAAAGAGTTGCATGCATGCCGAGTCCACGAGCTGATGGCGGACAGGAACGTCGGAGAACTCCTTCGCGACTTCCTGCACGATCATTCGCCAGTAGGCGTAACGTGCCATAACGTTGGCCTTGTCGACCGAGATGAGAGGAAGTTTCCTCGTTCGAGCATACTCGAAAGCTGCGCGGATGTACTTACGGATCGTGTCTCCGCGATAGTACGCCAACTCGCTGACGATCTCCTCGGTCCCGGTAACCTCCTTCTTCAGCTTGATGCCGACGGCTGATGCGTTCGTGACTTGCTCGCGCAGATCCGCCGTGCCGAAGTAGCTGTCCTCGAGCAGGAAGCGAATGAAAACCATCTCGACGCCCTCTTCCGGAATGAGTTCCGTCTTGAGCGGTGAAAGGTGTGCGAGCGCCCGCATAAGCTTCATCGGTCGGAAGTTGAGCAGAAGCCCGAGTTGCTTGCGGATGGCAAGCAGTGCTCGTGGCTCCGGCATCATCTCCGGCCGTTCCTTGCCGAGCGTGGCATCGAGTGCCGGATCGCCTACGCCGCCGAAGAAGATCAGCCCGATCTCGAGCGCCTTCTTCATTGCGTCAGGCGGAGTTGTGTCGCCGAACTGCTGAAAGGCTTTCCAGCCCATCGGCGTGTCCACCCATTCGATCTCGAATCCGTCGAGGAGTGCTGCCGTTGCAGTGACGCGAGTGGCTTGGACCATCATTTCAGGCCCAGAGCCGTCGCCTGTTACGAGTGCGATCTGCTTTTTCATAGCGAACCTCCAAAAGAGAAAGTGAAGCTGTTGTTTCCGATGTACAAAAAAACACCACACGGTGTCCTGGCACAACAATACCATAAGCTAGTTATTTGTACATAAAAAAGACCCGCGTACCTTTTGAGGGGTAGGCGAGTCTGTTGGTTTCTCCAGTCTTTCTTGAGCGACGTTAGGCCGGCTGCATGTAGGCCAGACGCGAGGCGGTCGCCTCGATCTGATCTCCTGCCTGAAGCAGGGTCGCCGTTGTATCCCAGGTACCGGTCGTGAGCATGTCACGATCGGCCGAGGGCATCGTACAAGGTCGAGCAAAGCGATAACGATCGTTGTAAATTATCAAGCTCTCGAGGTTGATCGTCAGCGGTTCATCACGGAAATCCAACAACTGCTTGTGAACCGACTCGTCGACATCGACGCACACCAGGCCGTTGGCCGTGGAGTTGCCGCGAAAGATCGCTGCAAACGAACGAGCGATGATCGCCTTGATGCCCCAGCGCTGAATGGCAGCGACGGCGTGTTCACGGCTTGAGCCGCAGCCGAAGTTGACGTCAGCGATCAGGATCTCGCAGCCCTTGTTGTCGGGCTGGTCGAACGGATGATCTCCGTTGCGTTGCTTGCGGTCGTCCTCGAAGACGTGTTCTCCGAGACCGTCGAAAGTGACGCAGCGAAGGAAGCGGGCCGGGATGATTCGATCGGTATCGATGTCCTCACCCGGCAAATGAAACGCTCTTCCAGTGATCGTTGTGATCTTGGTGTCTTCCATGAAGCACTTCTTCCTTTCTGAGAGTTGTGACATCAGGCAATGAGCTGCCGAACGTCGGTGACTTCTCCCGCTGCCGCCGAAGCGACGACGGAAGCCGGCGACATGAGCAAGGTCCGACCAGTCGGACTACCTTGCCGTCCTTTGAAGTTGCGGTTCGACGAGCTGACGCATAGCTCATGACCCACGAGCTTGTCGGGGTTCATAGCCAGACACATCGAGCATCCGGCACCGCGCCAGTCGAAGCCTGCATCGCGGAAGATCTTGTCGAGACCTTCGGCAACCGCCTGCTTGAGAACTGATTCGGACCCGGGAACGACCAGAGCCTTGACGTGCTTGGCGACTTTGAGCCCGTGCTTCTGCACAATGCTCGCAGCTTCCCGCAGATCAGTGATCCGTCCGTTAGTGCACGAGCCGATGAAGGCGACGTCCACTTTGGTACCGATGATTGGCTGGCCAGCCTTGAAGTCCATGAAAGCCAGGGCTTCGGGGTCGGCGTTGTCTGGCAGATTCTGATCCACACCGACAACCTGGCCTGGGGTGATTCCCCAGGTGACCATCGGTGCGATGGAATCTGCGTCGAGCTCAACGATGTCATCGTACTCAGCGTCCTGTTGTGAGCGCAACCCAGCCCAGCGGTTGCCGGCTTCGTAGAGCGCGTCACCTTGAGGAGCGTACTTACGCCCCCGCAGGTACTCGAAGGTAACGTCGTCGTAGTTGACGTAGCCACAAGTGGCGCCGCCTTCGATCGACATGTTGCAGATCGTCATGCGACCTTCCATGTCGAGCGCTTCGATGGCTTCGCCCGCGTATTCGTACGCGTAGCCGATGCCACCTTTGACGCCGAGCTTGCCGATGATAGCCAGGATGATGTCCTTGGCGTAGACGCCGGGGCGTAGGGTTCCTTCCACCTTGATCTGCCGAACCTTCGGCTTCTGGACCAAGAGGCACTGGCTTGCCAGGACGTTTGCGACCTGGGTGGTGCCGATGCCGAACGCGATCGAACCGAATGCGCCGTGCGTTGACGTGTGACTGTCTCCGCAGGCGATGGTTTGTCCGGGCTGGGTGAGTCCCAGTTCCGGGC
>JALYRQ010000002.1:22275-31073 GCA_030855125.1 bacterium
ATCACGTGGACGATGCCCTGACCTTCGTCGCCGAGACCGAAGAACTTGATACCGAATTCATGGCAGTTCTTCTCGATCTCGGAGAGCATTTGGTCGGCGATGATGTCGAGAAACGGACGCTTTCGACCTTCAACCGACGTGGGCACGATGTGATCCACTGTGGCGAATGTGCGATGCGGGAAGCGGACCTTGAGGCCGCGTTCACGCAACATGGGGAATGCCTGTGGGCTCGTAACCTCGTGAATAAGGTGGAGTCCGATCAGGAGCTGGGTCTGCCCGTTGGGCAGCACACGAACGGTGTGGTGATCCCATACCTTGTCGAACAGAGTGTTCTTGCTCATTACACGATCCTCCAAAAAGGGTTGGTGACTGAATTGTCGAGGTACAAAAAACATCCTACATTGGATGGTCTGTCAAGGAGAATAGCATAATAAAAGATAAAAACAAATGGTTTTCTTTACCTTCTATTTCACAGTATATTCTTAAAAAAATATCAAAGGCTTTATTTAATTAAACTTCTACTTCTTTTTCAAGTATCACTTTATTATATTTATAAAAAATTTTAATATTATTTTCCTTAAATTTTTGCTTTTTGTTCTTCACATATCAGGTATTATTAAAAATAATTAAAACCATAAATCTTACATGAATAAATATTTGATAGAAAGAAAAGTTTATACTTATTCACAAATATTTGAACAAAATAATTTTGATATTAAAGAATATAGTTTTAAAAGATAAACTAGGAAACTCTACGAAACGGACGATTGATTTTGGAACCGCTCTTGAATTTGTATTTAAGATTCTAAAAAACCCTTATGCAGAATGGGAGAAAGGGGATTTAGCATATCTAAGACTTATCTTAAAGCTTGTTTTTGAAGCAAATATTGCATATAGCAAAAATAGCGGCTTTGGAACCGCTATTCTATCGCTACCTTTAAGGGTATTTGAGACAATTGATGTCTCCAATTCACAGGGTGTGGAGATGGGCGGAATCGAACCGCCGTGCAAGAGAAGGACTTAGATGAGTCTACAACGTGTAGGATGTCTTCCCTGGCCGAAGCCAAGTTTAAGTTGTGTGGGTGAGAGACAAACAAAATCCCCGCACAACCGATTTCCTTATCTTAACTATCCTATGGAAAGGGAGGATAGAGCATGTAGACGGTATAACATCAGGTCCACGCCTGTCTACCAGAAGCGTGATTGATGTCGCATTGACGAAGTTTAAAAACTTACGCGAATGCGAGAGTATTGCTCACGTAAGGTGAAGCGATACTTTTTCCAGTGTTTTTAGCACTTAGGGTTTGCGTCAGATTTAGGAGTTAACGCTGCTCCACGTTGCACAAATAAGTAACTGTCTCCTGTCTAGGCCGATCATCCCCGGTGAACTATCAATGACCTCACCCCGCACCTCGCTATGCTCGGGTCGACCCTCTCCTTATTAAGGAGAGGGGGACTGCGATAGCAGCCGGGTGAGGTCATTCATCACTCATCGCGAATGATCTACTAACAGGCATTATTCATTTTTCAAAGTTCGATCGATCTCTCGTTTTGCATCACGTTTCTTTTCAGTCTCGCGCTTGTCGAATTTCTTCTTGCCTCGCACGGATGCAATCTCCATCTTTATCTTGTGACCCTTATTATACACTGCAATGGGCACTATTGTCAATCCTTTCTCTATACTGGCCAATTTCACGATTTCATCTTTTGTGAGCAAGAGTTTGCGCTGGCGGAGCGGGTCATAATCTTTGGTATTCATCGGCTGGTAGGGCGGGATACTCATATTAATAATGTAGGCTTCGCCGCCGCGGACAGTAATATGCGCTGCATCAAGAACACCATGGCCTGCTCGAAGAGATTTCACTTCTTGCCCAACAAGCTCAAGACCAGCCTCAAATCGCTCGAGGATCTCGTAGTTGAAATTGGCCTTTTTGTTGCGTAGTAGTTCAGCCATTTTGCTTATCATAGTACATTGACAGACATTTATAAAGAGCTAAGGTTAAAGCTGTATTTTGTTAATGAGCTGTTAATTATCGCGGTCTCTTCCGTCTAAAGTTTGAGCTTACTATAAAGTGATTAATTTTAATGTATAATAGCGTTCTATGAATGAACCAAACAATCCAAAACAGCCTCAGGGACCTCGGGTTCCTAAGGGGGGTAAAGGCGGTCCGGCGGGCAATCAGTTCATAAGAAATGTTCTTACCGGTATTTTTATTTTGTTGTTGTTGGTTGTCCTGTACTCAGTCATTTCAGAAAATCGAACACGCACAGATGAGGTTTCAATTTCGCAAATTGCAAATGATGTTTCAGCAGGCAAGATTACAAAGATCATTGTCGAAGGCGATACGCTTAAAGCTCAGTATGATACAAAAGGCGAGATCATAAAAACAGCCAAGAAAGAGGATGGCTCGCCCCTCACTGAAACATTAGTGAACTATGGTGTTACGCCGGCACAGTTAAATCGTGTCGATATTCAGGTTGAAAGTCCGAGCGGTCTTGGCTACTGGTTATTAAACCTGGCGCCATTTCTATTGCCGCTCATCGTTGTCATTATTATTGCCTGGCTCATTACCCGTCAGGTAAAAGGCGCGGGCATGCAGGCATTCACCTTTGGTCAATCAAAGGCCCGCATCATTTCTCCTGATGATAAAAAGCAGCGCGTCACCTTTAAAGATGTTGCCGGAGCAAAGGAAGCAAAAGAAGAGCTGACAGAAATTGTAGACTTCTTGCGTAACCCAAAAAAGTTTTTGGAAATTGGCGCACGTATTCCAAAAGGAATATTGCTCATGGGTTCTCCCGGAACCGGTAAAACGTTGCTCGCTCGAGCAGTGGCAGGGGAGGCGCAGGTAGCATTCTTCTCAATCTCCGGATCAGAGTTCGTGGAAATGTTCGTTGGTGTTGGAGCTTCGAGAGTGCGCGATCTCTTCCGCATGGCAAAGCAGGCTGCACCCTCAATTATTTTCGTTGATGAAATTGATGCTGTTGGACGTGTCCGAGGCACGGGTGTTGGAGGAGGTAATGATGAACGAGAGCAGACACTCAACCAGATTCTTGTTGAAATGGATGGATTTGAACCGAATGAAAAAGTCATCGTCATGGCTGCAACCAACCGCCCTGATGTTCTGGATCCCGCATTGCTACGCCCAGGACGATTCGATCGACGCGTGATGATCGATCCGCCAGATCGCTCAGACCGATTGGAAATTTTGAAGATCCACTCTCGTACCAAGCCATTTGCTGAAGACGTAAATCTTGATGTCATTGCAGAACGAACTCCAGGATTCTCCGGTGCTGACTTGTATTCATTGATGAACGAAGGTGCAATTCTCGCTGCGCGTGAAAACCGAACCAAAGTTTCTCAGTATGATCTTATTCGTTCGATCGAAAAGGTTATGCTTGGTCCTGAGCGAAAGACTCATATTTTGAATCGAAAAGAAAAAGAATTAACTGCCTACCACGAAGCAGGTCACGCTGTTGTTGCTTCAATCCTTCCATATGCTGATCCGGTACACAAGATCTCAATTATCTCTCGCGGCCGAGCAGCGGGATATGTTTTGAAACTCCCACTCGAAGATCGCAAGCTCCAGTCAAAGAAAGAATTCTTGGATGATATTGCAGTTAGTCTCGGAGGCTATGTTACTGAAATGATGATCTACAAAGATGTTACCACCGGGCCTTCAAATGACTTGCAGGTTTCATCAGCGCTTGCCCGCGATATGGTTACCAAGTACGGAATGTCAGACAAGATTGGCGCTCTTGCCCTTGAAGGTGAAGGCGGCCGGGCGATGTTTGGCGGCCGTGGTGTCGGTGACAAAGAGTACTCCGACAAAACTGGTGATGAGATTGATGCTGAGGTAGCAAAGATCATGAGCGATGCCTACAAGCGCACTGAGGAATTGATCACTGCCAATCGAACATTGCTTGAAGTTATCGCTAAGCGGTTGATCGTCACCGAAACCATTGAGCGAGAAGAATTCGAACAGATTCTTGTGGCAAACGGCGTTACTCCAAAAAAGAAGCTCGATATTGAACATCAGGTCTAAATCTGCTACTATAGTCACTCATGACTAAGCATAATTCAAAAGGGGGTGAAGTAAATATCGATGCAGTTCAGAGTAAGATCGAATTGATCGAACGAGGACTACCGGTTGATATTACCGAGGCAGAGCTCGTTTCTTTTGAAGAAACGCTTCGCGGCGCCCGCAGTTTTTACATTGATATGATCCAATCGCTTGATACCCGCAAGCAGGCAGGCGAAGACGTTGAACATCACTTCACTGAAGAAAGCAAAAATCTCGCCGGCGTCGAACTCGCTCTCCGCCGCATCGACGAATTCCGCAACAGCCACGGCTCACATATCAAACTCGCCTAACACAAAACCCGCCAAAGTGCGGGTTTTGCTTTGGGGCTAGTTTAAATGTATTATGGCCTTAACCATCCTTAGCTGTTTTGGCTGATAAGGCTAGGTTACCCATCCTTAGCTCAGTTGGTAGAGCGCCCGTCTTATACACGGGTGGTCGGAGGTTCGACTCCTCCAGGATGGACCACTTGCAATTTGACAAAGTTTTAGGTTTTGATAGTCTATATCTATAAATGGCCTCGGCCCTCCCCATTATGGGGTCAAAAAGACGGCTTATTTCAAAAATGAAATGAGGCGTTTTTTTATTTCAGCATAATCATCTTTTTTAATCGTCCCAATCTTATAATTTAACCTTTTAACATCAATTAATCTTAATTGTGAAAGTATTGCATTAGTAAATTTATTTTTATGATACTCGAATCTGAAATAGAATTCACCTCCCTTATTCTTTGTTGTTGTAGGAATTGCCCAGCAAACATCATTATTAAATTTTCTTAAAATTATTACCGGCCGCAAAAACTCTTTACCTTTGCCATCTTGCTCGAAACCAATGTTTACGCCAAGTGTTGTAAACCAGATCTCCCTTTCATGAAAAAATGGCCAGCCTTTATATTTATGTATTACACTCTTTTCCTCATGCCATATCTCAAAATCTTTTGTTATTCCCTCTATTGTACTGATGATAGATGAAATCTTTCTAAAATAGCTTCAATTTAGCCCTGAAAGCCTCAGCTGTTACTTACGTCATAAAGGTTCGTAGTATATAGGCAACTAATTATATTTATGAATATGAAACGAATTTTAATTACTTTTCTCGGTATTGCACTTGTGGCCGGCCTTATTGCGCCGGGGATTTCTAGTGCTCAAAGTCCAGCGGCAACAGGTGGTACACGATCAAATCCTGTGTCTACTCAGCCAGGTAATGCCCCCGAGGTATCACCCTCACGACGCCCATGTATTTATATTGAACAAAATTTAGGATACGGTGAAAAAGACCGAATGACCAATGGTTCTGTAATGAACTACCAAGTTTTTTTGAAACTTCACGGATATCTTTTTGTTGAACCAACCGGATATTTTGGTCCATTAACCCTTGCTGCAACAAAAGCATTTCAGAAAGCATTTGGAATTCCAACAACCGGATTTGTTGGGCCACTTACTCGAGCACAGATGAAAAAAGTGAGCTGTGCCGATGATATGCCGACTCCAGTATCCAAAATTAATATAACCATTCCAAATGGCGGTGAGATCCTCAAGCGAGGATCAAAGACAGTCATCAGCTGGATCGGTAGTGAGAAAGTAGATATTAAATTAAAGTCTTACATTGTTTGCATCACCACTCCATGCGAAGGGGCAAAGTACACTATCCGAAATAATTACTCAGGTAACTCATTAGATTGGACTGTTGGAACACTTGTAGAGAAAATTGCAATCTCAGAAGGTAATTATCAGATCGAAGTGTGTGAAACCGGTACCACAAAATGTGATACAAGTGATGGCGCTTTTACCATCAGTGACACCGCAGCAAGCGCTCCTGCAATTACTTCAATTTCTCCAGCTTCAGGAAAAGTTGGTTCTAAAGTAACGATTAACGGCACAGGATTTACGAGTACCAGTGCGGTCAGGTTTGGTGGGGGATATATTTCACGAGGTTCAGTTATGCTTACAGACGGACGATTGGAATTTACTCTTCTAGAAGGTGTTGGACTCTGTAATCCATATACCTCACAAATCTGTGCAGCAATGCTTATGCAAATTACCCCC
Organism: bacterium; assembly: GCA_030855125.1. GTDB lineage: Bacteria > Patescibacteriota > Minisyncoccia > Phycocordibacterales > JAKAEA01 > JAIFWI01. The sequence goes on from JALYRQ010000002.1 coordinate 28,400, forward strand.
AACACTTACGTTGTTGTGGTAGAAAATGCAGATGGCACAAAAAGTAATCAGATGAATTTCAAAGTTACTCAGTAATTTAAAAACAGATTACTCAAAGTGAATTGCTTCTTCTTCGGTATTGATCCGAGATCGAAGCAGGGGATACTGCGAAAGAGTAATATCAACTTCTAAAAGTGTCCGTGCTTCGGTGCGGGCAGCCTCAACCATCTTCAGGTTTTTAATTGCTTCCATGGCCAAGTCTGAGATTCCCCATTGCTTGCGTCCGTAGAGTTCTCCGGTACCACGCAATTGTAGGTCATATTCAGCCAATTCAAAACCATTCTTTGCTGTCTTTAATGCTTTAAGACGATCAAGGGATGGTTTTGATTTTGTATCAGAAAATACGTAGCAGTATGCTTGATGGTTTGAGCGGATGACGCGGCCGCGCAGCTGGTGAAGTTGAGAAAGTCCAAAACGTTCGGCGCCTTCTATAATAATGACGGTGGCATTGGGCACGTTAACCCCGACTTCGATGACCGAGGTTGCAAGCAGGATATTGATTCTGCCGGCAGTAAATTCTTCCATCACCTCATCTTTTTCATCTGGTTTCATTTTGCCGTGAACGATACCAATCTCAAATTCTGGAAAGACGTCTTTCTTTAATCGCTTGGCTTCTTCAACCACAGACTTTGCATTAAGCGCCATTTCTTTTGCCGGATCTGGTTCATTGATGCGCGGGCAGATGACATATGATTGCCGGCCAGCGTTAATTTCGGCGCGGATTTTTTCATATGTTTCAGCACGTTTTGTCGGCGGAATAATATCCGTAATAATTGGCTTGCGACCGACGGGCATTTGATCAAGCAAGGTTAGGTCGAGATCTCCATAAATGGTGAGAGCAAGGGTACGAGGAATAGGAGTAGCCGTCATTGAAAGCAGATGCGGCATCTTTTCATTTTTGCGGGCAAGCTTCTGACGCTGGTTGGTACCGAACCGATGCTGCTCGTCGATAATGACATAGCCGAGGTGTTTAAATTTTACCGCTTCTTGAATAAGTGAATGCGTGCCAATAAGAATTGGGATCTCACCATTGGCGATCCATTTTAAAAGTTGGGTGCGGGAAATATCAGTCCAGCCTTCAGGATTAACTTTTGAAGGGAATTTTTTGCAGCCGGATGAAGTAATAAGTCCAATTGAAATACCGAGATGATAGAAATATTGAATAAATGATTCAAAATGCTGCTTGGCAAGTATTTCTGTCGGGCACATATAAGCCACCTGGAGAGCCCCGAAGGTTTGATCTTTTGGGCGAGTGGTCACAACCGCATAGGCTGTGGTTGCCGCAACTGCCGTTTTTCCGGAGCCGACATCACCTTCAAGTAATCGAGACATTGCATGGCCGCTCCTAAAATCCGTGAGAATTTCTGAAATAGCTTTGGCCTGTGCCTCGGTTTCTTTGAATGGAAAACGTGAAGTGAATTTTTCAACCTCCTCGGGACTTTTGTCGATCGTAAATGCAGGATTTTTTTGTGCCTCCAAACGATCTCGTTGTTTGCGCAGCTGAATAAAAAAGACTTCTTCAAAGGCAAAACGTTTGCGGGCCGATTCTGCATCAGCTTCCTTACGCGGAGCGTGGATCCAGATCAAAGCAGTTTTTAACGTTGGTAAATTGTAACGCTCAAGTATTTCTGTCGGAAGTGGATCAACGAGCGTTTCTAGAATGCCGGATGAAAACACTTTTTGAATAGCGTGGTACAACCATTTTGATGTCACTCCCTGCGTTTCTGAATAGACAGGGAGCGGTGCCGCAGCTTCATGCGATTCGCCGAAGAGTGATGATCCGGCAATGTGCGGCGGTGTGTCGGTCACTTGAAATTCAGGATTTGAAATATACAGGAATCCTTTTTTGCTTTGAGAAACTTTGCCCGTGAAGCGAGCATACGCACCTTCTTGCAGCATCTTGGCAATGTAAGGTTGGTGGAACCAGACAACTTGGAGTTTACCTGTGGCATCTTCAAGCATGCCTTTGGCCATCGGAATTTTTGAACGGAAACCTTTCTTGAGTTCAAGCTCAGTGACTTTGCCGTAGACTGAAGCAACTTCACCCTGTACAAGCTGAGTAATATTTTTAACGTCGCCGATAAGCCCATAGCGATTAGGAAAGTAGTACAAAAGATCATGCACCGTCCGAATACTGAGGCGTTTAAGACCGATCTTTTGAATATCGAGCAGGCGAAATTCTTGTTGTATAGTTGAGCTTAGATTCATATTATAGTATAGCAAATTTCGAACTTTTTCTGATCATAAATCCTTCCTTCTGCAGGTCAAAAAGATTTTTCTGAAATTGCTCTTTAGTTACTATAATTTTTTGTTGTTCAAGGAATGATAAAATTTGTTTTTCTGTAGAAGGCCCAGCAGTAACTGCTTTTACAATGGCTGAGCGGATCTGGCGATTAGAACCTACAAACTTTGATTGCTTGGTGTAATGTTTACTTCTCACATTTAAATTACCGATAGTTTTCTTGAGCATGACACCATAGTCCATGAGGGCGTAATACCATTCACGTGAATTTTCTTTATCTAATGTTTTCTCGATCATGGGCATTAATTCCTGATCGTGAATCTGGCCAAATTTGTCGCCGAAGAAAAAGTGAATATAGACCGTGCGAATATTCGTTTCAATAATGGGGAATGG
>JALYRQ010000002.1:31083-51979 GCA_030855125.1 bacterium
TAATACCACTCGCGCGGACCCCCCTTCGCTGAGGTTTCGCCGGGCATGGTTTTTTCTACTAATGCTAAAATTTCTTTATCATGAATTTGTCCATGATGTTGGTTATAAAAGAAGTGAATGTAGACCGTGCGGATATTCGTTTCAATAATAGGGAATGGTTTGTTAAATGCAAACGCCATGACAGCTCCGGCGGTGTAGGGGCCGATGCCGGGAAGGTCGAGAACTTTTTCGTAATCATTAGGTAACGTACCTTTGTATTCTTTTACCACGATCTCAGCCGCGCGCTTGAGCGCCAGCGCGCGGCGATTGTAACCTAAGCCCTGCCAGACTTTTAATACGTGCTGGAGTTTTGCTTTGGCTAAATCTGTAAAGGTAGGGAAGTGAGAAAGCCATTCATTATATTTACTCACCACCCGGTCAGTCTGTGTCTGCTGGAGCATTATTTCTGAAACCAAAATCTTGTAGGGATCTTTTGTCTCGCGCCAGGTAAATGAGCGTTTATTCTCTCTATAATACTTATATATAGTATTCCTGAATTTTGCCGGACTTATCAACATTGCGATGATATCTTACCATGCTATACTGAATATTATTATATAAGCATATACTTATGGACACGCAAACCAATTATTTATACTTCAGATCCTGCCGAAGACAATATCTGCGACAGTTGTCAGTAACCACATAAAGCTTCGTCATGTGGTAAACCTACAAAGAAAAACAGCCTTGTGGGCCGTTAGCTGGCGGAGTCAGGGTTTTCACCTGACCGCTCTCGATGTTTCTTGCGCATATTCTCCAACACATCTTCTAGGGGTTCCAATTGGAGTCCAAAGATGAATTCCAGAGCATGCTGAGCGCGCTCATCTGTATTGATGTATTGATCAAAAACTTCATTCTGTACAGAATTGGGATCCTGGATGAACTGAAGGAACAGTTCATGCCATTGCGGTTCAATCATCACAAGCGCGCTCTGAACGAGTGATTCGAAGTTTTCTTGTGCCATGGTTATCCCTCGCACGTTAGATGTGTACTGTCAGCTGAGGCTCATATTACTCAAAAATATGAGAAATACAATATGGCGGAGACGGAGGGATTCGAACCCTCGGTGCCCTTTTAAGGGGCACACCTCTTTAGCAAAGAGGCACGTTAGACCACTCTGACACGTCTCCAGTTCTCGAAATCTATCATATTTTAGGCTTTTTTGGTATATTAAATTTTCTGGAGAGATGGATGAGTGGTTTAAATCAACGGTTTACTAAACCGTCGCTCCTTAATTGGGGCCGCGAGTTCGAATCTCGCTCTCTCCGCACATATACTCAGCTGAGCTGTAAGAAGGGGCTAGTCTAGCCGTCAGCAATTTTAGATGTTGTAAACATGTGTCACACGCTACACGCTCTGTAGGGCTAAGGGGCGTTTTTTCACTTCTTGTTCATTTCTCGAAAGGAGAATGGGTATGTCGAGCACAACGGATGTGCAGAAGGACGAGGTGGGTTTGTCCTCAACGGAGGTGGCTGCGTTGTTCGATCCATATACTCCGTGGGGACCAAGCGATGTCGGATTGGCTGCCGACGGCGCTCGCACTGGCGTGCGGATCGTGAAGCACGCCTTGGCCAATCTTCACGGAGAGCCTCTCATTGAGGCGATCACCGAGCTGAGGACCGGTGGCGAGAGCTGGGTGCTCGTCACCAAGGAAGATTTTGGCCGAGGATTGCCTGCCGAGGGTCTGACCCATCTGTCGGAGACCCTGCGCAAACAGCGCTGTGTGTGTGTCATCAGCGCCGGCATCATCGACCCCAACGTCGATCTGTGCCTGAAGGAGCACGGGGTGATGTCCTTGAAGTTCGGATCAGAGTCGGACTACGACTCCATCACCGAAGTGCAGCGGTTGATGATCCGCAATATGTCGGACTTCTTCTCGGGCAAGTCGGGGGAAGGGCAGCTCATCAACCAGACCATCATGGTTCAGGTGCTGCCGGCACCGGGTAAGTTCGTCTGCAAGACGGTGTATCACACCCTGACGCTGGAGCATCTGCGGTGGCTCCGGGCTGGTTCCCGAGTGAAGGCGGGAGTGAAAGACAAATAGCCGGTTTCCTGGACATGCATTCGTGCCTGTCCTTTTATTTTGTTTTTTCTTTATATATGTTTAATGTCCGATGGTAAATGCCACTACTTTCCGTGCCCCTGCTTTTTTAAGGGTTGAAGATGCTTCTTTAATGGTGCTCCCCGTAGTGGTAACGTCATCAAGCAAAATAATGTTTCGATTTTTCACATCCTCTGGTTTGATTACCTCGAAACATCCCTTGAGGTTTTTCATCCGCTGCGATTTTGAGAGTTTGGTTTGAGCAGAGGTATGAAATTTTTTAATCAAAGTATCTTTCCTGACCGTAAATGAGCGATCTCTATCTTTTTTACGCAATGCATCAGCGATCATTTCGGTTTGATTCCAGCCGCGCTCGCGTAAGCGAGCGCGGGAGAGGGGAATAGGAATAATAATTGGCTCGGTGAAATCTTGAAAAAGTGTTTGATCGGCAATATATTCTATTATTTCATCGTATAGTACGTCAGCGAAGAGTTTGGCTACATAGTTGTTGCCGCGATACTTCAATTCCCAAAGCGCGTGCTGCACTAAAGGATCTTTATAATTAAAAAAACTAATAATAGAGTCTCCCGGATCTTCAATGGGCGATGAAGCGTGCAATAAAAGGTCTTCTGCAGAGAGAGATTCTATTTTTTTAACAATTTCTGACGGTGGGAATAAAAAATCAAAGAGATATTTCAGCATATTCATAAAGATATCCTCACATATCAGGTTAAAAACTTGATAAATTCAAAAAGAGCTATGATATACTGATAGGGTAATGGCAAACTTTTTTAAGAAATGGTTTGGAGGAACTAATCCAAGTGTCCTTGGAATTGATATTGGTTCTTCCGCAATTAAAGTTGTCCAGCTTCGCCGCAAAAACGGTCAGGCAATTCTCGAGACGTATGGATCACTTGCATTGGGTCCATACGGCAATGTCGAAATCGGTAAATCAACTAACCTCGCTCCAGAAAAAGTTACTGAGGCACTTGTGGACGTATTGCGTGAAGCGCACATCAGTTCAAATCAGGCAGGTCTAGCGCTCCCATATGGTTCAAGTCTTATTTCAATGGCGGAACTTCCTATGGTGGCTGAAGCCGAATTGGCAAAGATCATTCCCTTTGAAGCACGAAAATACATTCCAGTACCGCTTACTGAAGTAATGCTCGATTGGATGGTTATCCCTGAAAGCACAAATCCTGCTCAGCCTGCTCAAGCCCCAACAAGTACACTCACTGCAGAACCAGCAAAAGCTAAAGTCATCGATGTGCTCCTTGTCGCTATCCATAATGAGACAATTGCCCGTTATCAGACGATCATAAACCAAGCAGGCCTTGATATAAGCTTTTTTGAAATTGAGGCATTTAGTGATATTCGCTCAATTCTTGATCAGGCAACTACAACCGAAATGATCATTGATATTGGGGCTGCGACAACAAAAGTATATATAGTAGAGAAGGATATTATACGTACACCTCATATTATTAATCGAGGTTCACAAGATGTTACGGCGGTTATCTCTCAGAATATGAATATTAGTATGGCTGAGGCGGAGGTGATCAAGCGGGATATATCGCATGCACCTGCTGAACGTCAGAAAGAAGTCATTCATATTATTGAACAAGCATTAGAACCGCTTTTTTCTGAAGTAAATCAGGTGCTCGTGAGTTATCAGAAGAAATACAATAAGGATGTTTCCAAGACATATTTGATCGGCGGGGGAGCGCGGCTCAATGGTATTTTGCAATTTGCCACAACCCGGATCCAAACCGATGTTGTCTTGGGCAATCCGTTTAATAAAACTGCAGCACCGGCATTCCTGGAGCAAATATTACAGTCAACCGGTCCGGAATTTGCCGGTGCTGTAGGTGCAGCATTACGTAAACTTCAGGAGATTGTATAAAAAGTGGAAAACTCATTGCGCATTCTGTAGAGCTTCATGTTACAATAAAAATAATGGAAGGTAAGTTTCAAACATCGTTCATCCCAAAAAAAAATGTTGCGCCGCAGCTGCCACTAGGTAAGCCTGTTCGAACCACAAATTTTTTCTCTCTCATAGTTACCGTTGTGTTCGTAACAGTGATCCTTATTTCAATCGGAGTCTTTGGATACAATATGTATCTTGATCGCACTCATAAGGCAGTACAGGAGGATCTCAATGCGCAGCTCGATGCATTAAAAGCTCAGAACAGCGATATCATTAAACTTACACGTATGGATTTGCGCCTCAAATCCACTAAAGCTTTGCTTGATCAGCACGTAGCCTTGACCGAGCTCTTTCAATTCCTCGGCGATCATACATTGTCTACCGTTCGCTACACCGGCGTTCGATACAATGTTATTGATGGCAAGATCAATGTGATTTTGTCAGGAGAGGCTAAATCTTTTGCATCATTGGCCTTACAGTCTGATGAATTGCTCAAAGAGGAGAACAAAAAATATGTTAAGGGCTTTACCTTTAGTAATTACAACCTCGACCCAGGTGGCAATGTTGTCTTCCTGCTTACTGCAACCCTCGATCAGGATTCGCTTTTGTATAAAGACACTATTGCTACTCTAGAAGCAACTGAGGAAACCACCGAATAATATGAAAAATCTATCTCCATTACTTCTCATAGTTATCGCGCTCGCTCTGGTTTACTGGTTTACGTATCCCACCTATCTCAAGCTTGAACCTATCAAAGCCGAGATCACAGAGTCAAAAACTGCCCTTACTCGAGCAGAAGCCGCAAGTGCAACCCTTACATCAAAGAAGCAGACCTATCAGAGCTTTATCGAAGGTGATCCAGAGAACGTTGATAAATTAAATAAGCTTTTACCTGATCGAATTGATAATTTCCGATGGATCGTTGAATTGAGCCGCATTGCTGGTCAGTATGGCGGAAAAGTTTCTGATGTTCGGGTGACTGATGATGTCAAAGATACAGCGGGGGTAGGGTCAATCAATGTTGCCTTTGTAACCGAAATGCCGTATCAGAATTTCCTTGATCTCCTTACCGATCTTCAGAAAAACTTGAAATTGACCGATGTTATTACTGCTGATTTCCAGTCAGTTGATGCAGTTTCCGGAAAGTACAAATACACAATTGTTCTTAAATCATATTGGTTAAAATAGTTTTATGTACCATCACTACACATTAAGCAAAACAAAGATCTTTCTCACCACACTGTTGATTGTCGGCACTATTGTTGCCTACGATCACATGGTTCATCGTGTTTCTGCTCAGAATGAGATTGCAGTAGATGCTGCTGGAGAAGCGTTACAGATCGTTAATACTATTGAAGCAATAAATCTTGATACAACTATTGTAACTGAAGGTGTATTTACCAGTCTCGAAGACTTTTCTAAGGAGATCGAAACTGAATCTGTTGGCCGAACAAATCCATTTGCCCCATTAAGCGGATCAGCCCGCGCACAAACAAGAGGGCGCTAACACACAAGCCCTGTATGACACTGCTAGAAGCTCTTGTTGATAAAAAAATAATCTCAAAAAGTGACCTGATAACTATCAAAGAAGATGTTGATAGCGGGGCTATTACCGTTGAAGCGGCACTTCGCGATCGTGGAATTACCGAAGATCAGATAATGAAAGTTAAATCTGAATTTCTTGGTGTCCCAGTGCAGTCTATTCCCACTGCCGATACGATCAAGCAGGATATTCTGGATTATATTCCAGAAGAATCAGCAATTCACTACAAATTTGTACCGCTCAAAGTTAAAGAGGGTGTGCTTGAAATTGGTCTGGTTGATCCGGACAATATCGAAGCTCGAGATGCCTTAAGTTTTATTTCGGCCAAGATCAACATGCCCTACAAGGCATTCCTTATTTCTGAAACAGACTTTGAAAAAGTGCTTCAAGCATACCGTAGTCTCTCTGCGGAAGTTACGCGAGCGCTGGATGATCTTGATACCGAATTACGTGCACCTGGAGAAGGGCAGGCGACTGACGTAAAAATCCAGCTTCAACCTGGGGAAGGGCAAGAAGATTCAGATCCATTAGCCAAACAGAAACCTGGGATAAAAGCTGATACAAAGATCGTCGAAGATGCGCCGGTGACCAAGATTGTGGCTACTATTTTGCGTTATGCGAGTGAAGGTGCAGCATCCGACATTCATATTGAAGCACTGCGCGACAATGTCCGCGTTCGATTTCGTGTTGATGGTATTCTAAATACGAGTTTAGTTCTCCCCAATAAAGTCCATGCAGCGCTGACTGCTCGCATTAAAATTTTGTCTAACATGCGCCTCGATGAAAAGCGAAAGCCTCAAGACGGACGTTTCTCAGCAAAAATCGAAGGCCGCAAGATCGATTTTCGTGTTTCAACATTCCCAACATACTTTGGAGAAAAAGTTGTAATGCGAATTCTTGATCAGGAGAAGGCTGTAAAGAATTTTGACGATATGGGTATGACTGAGCGAAACTTGGCCCTCATTAAGTCTTCGATCAAAAAACCATACGGTCTTATTTTGATCTCAGGTCCTACCGGTTCAGGTAAAACAACCACGCTTTATTCTATGTTGAGCCTTGTTGATCGCGAGCGAAAGAACGTGCTCTCACTTGAAGATCCAATTGAATACAATATGGACGGAGTCAATCAATCACAGGTCCGACCTGAAATTGGCTACACCTTTGCCACTGGTCTCCGTACCACACTTCGTCAGGATCCAAACGTAATTCTCGTCGGTGAGATCCGAGATAAAGAAACTGCTCAACTTGCGGTTCAAGCCGCGCTTACTGGTCACTTGGTGCTTTCAACGATTCACACTAATAGTGCGGTTGGTGTAATCCCTCGTTTAATGGATATGGGAGTTGATCCGTACCTTATTGCACCAACTTTGGTGCTTGCGGTAGGGCAACGTTTGGCTGCGCAGCTTTGTCCCGGTGCCGGAAAAGAAATTCCGGTTGATGGCAGTATTAAAGTGAGAATTGAAAAGCAATTTGAAGATCTGCCAAAAGAATTTCGCGAAAGTATTGTCATTCCTCAAACCATAAGGGAAGTGGAGGTAACTTCAGAGTGCCCAAGTGGAACCCGAGGTCGAGCGCCGGTATTTGAAATGTTTGAAATGGACAAAGATATTGAACGGGCGATCCTTTCAAATGCTACTGAGCTTGAAATCTCAAAAATTGTCCGGCAAAAAGGTATGCTCTCAATGCGTGAGGATGCCTGGCTTAAAGCCTTCAAAGGAGTAATACCCATCGAAGAAGTTAACAAATTATAAGCTGTGGTATACTAATTATATGGAAACACATCCGAAATATAAAGTTTACCTGATTGATGATGATGCATTTCTCCTTAACATGTATTCTTTGAAATTTTCAAATAATGGTTTTGAAGTACAAACATCACAGCATCCGACAGAAGTCCTCAGTAAGTTAAAAGAAGGCTTCGTGCCTGACATTCTTCTTCTCGATATTATTATGCCGGGAATGGACGGTCTTGATCTCCTCGAACACATCCGCAAGGAAAATTATGCTCCGAATGCAACGGTGGTGATGCTTACCAATCAAAGCGATACTACTGATATCGATCGGGCAAAAAGTTTAGGAGTTGATGGATATATTGTAAAAGCAACCACCATTCCATCAGAAGTTATTAGCGATGTCCTTGAGATACATAAAAAACATTTAAATATATGAGCCAAACGTCATACAAAACCTTACTCGACAAACTCGTTGATATTGTCATGAAAGAAGGAGCTTCGGACCTTCACTTATCAGAAGGCCGCAGTCCTGTTGTTCGTGTGGCAGGTCAGCTCAGACTTATTGATACAATTCCTGCATTTACTCAGGAAGATCTCCATGGATTACTCGACAATCTTGTCAGTCCGGAAGGGAAGCAGGCATTTTTACAGACTCGTGAATTGGACTTTTCATATGCGCATGAAGATTCACGATTTCGAGGCAACGGCTTTTTTAAGCAGGGCATGATCGCTATTGCACTTCGATTAATTCCTCACAAAATTAAAACAATTGAAGAACTCAATCTTCCTCCAATTCTCGAAACCTTTACTCGCAAGACCCAGGGATTCTTTCTTGTGGTAGGACCAGTCGGTCAGGGTAAATCAACCACCCTTGCGGCAATGATTCAGCTCATTAATACTGAGCGTTTGGAACATATTCTTACTATCGAAGATCCGATCGAATATATTTATGAACCGGTCAAATCTATTATCGACCAGCGTGAAGTGCGCGTTGATACAAAAGATTTCCATACAGCGATGTTCTCAATGTTTCGTGAAGACATTAACGTTGCCCTTGTCGGTGAAATGCGAGACCCCGAAACAATTTCAACTGCGGTAACCGCCGCAGAAACCGGACACTTGGTATTCTCAACCCTTCACACCAACAATGCTGCGCAAACCATCGATCGTATCATCGACTCATTCCCGGCAGATCAGCAGTCGCAGATTCGTATGCAGATTGCGGGAAGTTTGACGGGTATCTTTTCACAGCGATTGATTCCTCGAATTTCAGGAGGCCTGATTCCTGCATACGAATTGCTGATCAACAACAGTGCTGTAGCAAACCTAATCCGAGAGCGCCGCAGTCATGAATTGAATAGTGTTATCGAAACTGGTTCTCAGCTTGGGATGATCGACCTCAACCGATCACTTGCTGAGTTGGTCAAGGCCGGGGAGATCTCAGTGGAAAATGCGTACCGATACTCATTGAACGCAAAGGTATTAGAAAAAATGTTGTAATATGTTATTTAATTACAAAGCAATTGATTCAACAGGTGGGGGACGTGAGGGCGTAATCGAAGCCGTTAATATTGATATTGCCATCAACTCACTTCAGCGTCGCGGTTTGATCTTGTCTTCTATCAAATCAGTAGAAGAAGAACTTCCATTCTTGCAGCGAGGTTTTCATATTGGCTTCCTTCAGCGCGTCACCAACAAAGACATTGTTATCCTTTCACGACAGCTCGCTATTTTGTTTGAAGCACAGGTATCAGCCTTGCGTATCTTCAGATTGATCGCATCCGAAGTGCCAAATCCATTGTTGCGAAAAAGTTTGATGGAAGTGGCCGAAGATATTCAGGGGGGAAGTTCGATCTCGCTGGCTCTCCAAAAACATCCAAAAGTCTTTTCTGAATTTTATGTGAACATGGTTCGATCTGGAGAAGAAGTCGGAAAGCTCAATGAAGTGTTTGGATACTTGGCTGATTATCTCGATCGAAGTTATGAAGTAACTTCAAAGGCCCGCAGTGCACTAACATATCCTGCCTTTGTGATCACCATCTTTCTTGGTGTGATGGTATTGATGTTTACGGTTATTATTCCAAAGATCACCGCCATCATTGAATCATCGGGCCAGGAGATTCCATTTTATACTAAAATTGTTATCTTTATTTCAAATATTCTGGTTAACTACTGGTGGGCAATACCGATCGTAATCTTTGGTGGGGGATTCGTATTGGTCAAATATATCCAGACCCCAGAAGGCAAGGACACGCTTGATAAGGTGAAGCTTGGTTTTCCATATATTGGCACATTGTTCCACAAACTCTACATTTCTCGCATTACTGACAACATGCATACCATGCTTGTTTCGGGTATTCCAATGGTTAAGGGTCTCGAAATTACTGCAGCAGTTGTCGGCAACAATCGTTACAAACAAATCCTTGAACAATCGGTTGAAGCAGTGCGCTCAGGTAGTTCTCTTTCAGATGCGTTTAGCAAATATCATGAAATGCCCGGCATTATTATTCAAATGATCAAAGTGGGAGAAGAGACCGGCGAGCTCGGAAATATTTTGAAAACAATGTCTCACTTTTATCAGCGCGAAGTGATGGCCGCAGTTGATACTCTTGTTGATCTCATTGAACCGATCATGATCGTTACACTTGGTCTTGGTGTTGGAATCTTGCTTGCATCTGTTCTTATGCCAATCTACAACTTGGCAAATGGATTTTAATTTGTACTTATCCACAGTGAGGCTTATCTTGTTGAGCTTGAATAGATTATAATAGTAACATTAGTAAGCGACTCATCTGTTAATGTAATTAGGCATTAATAAGAGGTCGATTTATATAAATAATTAGTAACATAATGAAAAACGTACGAAAAGGTTTCACACTGATCGAATTGCTTGTGGTTATTGCAATCATCGGTATTCTTTCAGCCGTAGTGTTGGCCTCACTCAACAACGCTCGATCAAAGGGTCAGGACGCAGCTATCAAAGCTGACCTCGCAAGTGTTCGTGTGCAGGCAGAATTGTACTATGATGACAATGGTCAGTCATATGGAGGTACTACAATTGCTTTAGCCGCATGTCAAGCAGCTGCTACAGCAACTAACGTTAACATGATGTTCAACCCCACATTGTTTAATGCTGTAAACGCAGCATATACAATTGCTGGAGGTACTGCATTTAGTCGATGTTATGTTTCATCAACAGCCTGGGTAGTTGCAGTTCAGCTTAAGACAGGAGGTACCGCTGGTGACACAATTCCAGACTCATTCTGTGTTGACTCAACAGGACAAGGAAAGACCTACACCTATGCAGCAGCTGAAACAATTGCAAACGCAGTTAACGCCACTCTTTGCCGATAGTTTAAGCTCATTCTCAGTTAATAAAGAATCCCCGAAAAGGGGATTTTTTATTTATCTAGTATATTATCTGGTATACTTGAGGTATGGAAATTCTGTTCGGCTTTTTCTTTTTTATTCTCGGCACCGCCATCGGCAGTTTTTTAAATGTTGTTATCTATCGCTATAACACCGGTATGGGGGTAAACGGCCGATCAAAATGTTTCTCCTGCGGCAAAACCTTGCAGTGGTATGAACTTATTCCAGTTTTTAGTTATGTCTTTTTGCTCGGCCGATGTTCAGAATGTCAGAGCAAGATCTCATGGCAATATCCGCTCGTTGAGTTTTTGACCGGTCTTACATTTTTGGCTGTATATCTCGCTTATTTTAAGCAACTCTTTATTTCTACAAATACAATTTTAGTATTGCTCTATAGTCTTGTTGCTGCAAGCATTTTTATTGTCATCTTAGTCTACGATGTTCGTCACAAGATTATTCCTGATGGGTTGGTTATTATGTTAAGTATCATTAGCCTTATTGGATTATTTATTTCTGCCGATCTTAATATTGTGCTGCCAGCATGGAGCGCACTCTTAGCTGGTCCGATCCTAGCATTGCCATTTGCGGCGCTCTGGCTCCTGTCGCAGGGCAGATGGATGGGGCTAGGGGATGCAAAGCTTGCCTTGCCCATGGGATGGTTTTTAGGCTTAGGCTATGGTCTCTCGGCGATCATGCTCGCGTTTTGGATTGGTGCTGCGGTGGGCGTGGCGCTGATCGCTATGGAGAAGCTATTGCATCGCGGCAATCTCAGCATGAAAAGCGAAATACCCTTTGCCCCTTTTTTAATTGTTGGATTTGCCATTGTGTACTTTTTTAATATCAACATAATCCACTTAAGCACACTCTTTCAATAAAATAGTATGGTACACTATAGACACATGCATAAGCGAGGGTTCACACTTGTAGAAATTATTGTAGCAGTTGGTTTGTTTGCTATGGTTGTTGTGATGGCAGTCTCTACGCTGCTCGTTATTTCTAACGGTAACCGCCGCGCTCAAGTCTCACGTCAGGTTTTAGATAATGTTGATTTTATCCTCGATGATATGATTCGTGAAATCCGCCTTGGCAAAAACTTCCACTGTGGAGCCGGAAATCCTTCAGTGGCAAGTGAATGTCTTGCCGGTGGAAGCTCTTTTGCCTTTACGCGTTTGGATTCAAATGAAGTGGTGATCTATGATACTGCACTTGTTAATGGCAAAACGGTCATTAGAAAACAAGTAGGAATCACAGGCACGCCCCAGGTCTTAACATCAGAGGCGGTTAATATTCCACTGCTGACCTTTACCGTATCAGGTTCAATTGCAAATGATAAAAAATTCCCAAAAGTCTCTGTAAATCTTACGGCGGAAATTATGGACAAAGGGGATATGTCCTCAGTTTCATTCCAAACAACAATAGCTCAACGCGCAAGCGACAACTAAAGCGATAACTAATATGATGAAATTGATTACATATTTTAATACCAAGTTTAATACCAAGTTAAGTACTAAGCGCGCACAAGGATTCACTCTAGTTGAAACCCTTGTGGCGGTGTCTATACTGGTTATTGCAATTCTGCCTCCATTGTTGATTGCATACCAGGGAGCTGGATCTGTAGTTCAGACGCGCAATCAAATGGTCGCCAACTATCTTGCTCAAGATGCAATGGACTTCATTATTGCGAAGAAAAACGAGAACATCCTTAAGTGTGAAGCAAATAGCCGAGATTTATGTCGAACTAATGGCGCAGGGCAGGGGCAGAACTGGCTGGCTGATCTTGGAGATTGTTTTGTAAACCCACGTGATGGCACTACTGCGTGTGAAATAAACACCACTAACCCGGCAGGACCTTACTCAACACGATGTCGGCCTACCTGCAGTATGCTGCGTTTTGATCCAGTAACAGCACGTTATAAATATGGAGGAACAGCTCCGGAAAGTATTTTTAGACGTATCGTTGTCTTCTCAGATATTCCTAATATGACGAGGCATGAAGCAGTTTCAGTGAGGGTGACGGTTCAATGGATGAGTCCTGGCAAATCGACACCAAATAGCTTTAACCTAAAAACGAATCTCTATCACGTAAAGCCATGATGAATAAACAACAAGGTCTCACACTTTTCATAGCGATCATCATCATTTCAATTGTGGGTTCAATTGGCTTGTCACTGTCATTGATCGCCTCAAAGCAGTTTACCTTATCAAAAACTCGTCGTGAATCTCAGGCAGCGTACTATGCAGCTGAAGCGGGAATGCAGTGTACGCTCTACTGGCTTCTTGGCGATCGAGAAACTTTTTCAACCACTCAGGTTTCCAAGCCGATCAGATGTGATGACCAGGGGAATGTGATTAGCCCGGCCATTGGCAAGCTTGATTTTGGAGTAGAAAAAAAATTTGAGTTTAATTACCAGGGATACCCATTTCATTCAAAGGTAAAAGTAACGGCACTCTCCAACGGCAGCTATCAGATCGAATCAGAAGGATATAATAAACAGCTTTTAACCGGCAATGGAGTCACTCTCCAACGTGCCCAAAAAGTGGAAGTGGTGAGCGGCTTTGAAACTATTCCACACGATATTGTGTTCGTTGTCGACAATTCAGGAAGTATTGATGGTATCAATGGTTCAGGCAGACCAACCAGGTTTCCGCCTCCTTCTTTATGTGCTTCTGCAGGGGTCAGCCCTTGTATGTGGAGTGAATTTCTAAAAAATGCCGTGAGCAGTCAGGTATCAGAAATTGCTGGCAAGATTACGACGCCCGGTACTCCAGGAGGGTTCCGTGTCGGTCTTGTAAACTTTGCCAGTGAAGTCCCAGCTACCAGAAGTATTTACCGGAGATCAACATATGTTGCGGCAGATATTGGCAGTTCGGTAAGTACGCTTCAATCAGCAATAAGAACGACTATCGATAGTCAGCAGTCTGGCACAAATATGCCCGCTGGCTTATTGCTTGCTTCACTTGAATTGCAGAATAGAAGAAGATTACCTGATCCTTCAATTTCTTCATGGACTACAGGATATTGTGTTGGGGGCGCACCTGGTAGTAGTTCTGCAGGACCTGGGCCTTGGTACCATTATTGTCAGCAGGGAAGAACATTTAATTCAACAAATGTTGGAAGTGATCCGAGTGCCGGAGCCCGCAATACAGCAGGTGTACCGAAGATCGTTATCCTTATTACTGATGGTGGTTCTGACTATGTCATTAGTCCTGATACGGGAGGCGGCAGTTGTTCTGGTGGTCCAACAGGAATTCCATGCCACAGTAATACTTCAGCGTATGGCGGTACCTCTTTTGATACGCTCATGAGTACAGCTGACGTTGCAGAGGAGCTTCGTGACGAGGAAGATATTACAATCTTCGTTGTTGGGGTAGCGCTTGATTTGGAATTCTGTCCAGCTGGACCGGGCGCAACATGGCCTGATGGGGATTGCAGCAAATATCTTGAAACTCAGATCGCAAGTCAAGGTAAAGCATTTCAGACCTACTACGGAGTTGATGATTATTCAAAATTGAAAGAAACGTTAAAAAAGATCTTTAGTTCAGGCGTGTTCTCAGTAAAAGTTATCTATTAATATGAACAAACAATCAGGATTTTCACTTATAGAGCTTATCGTTAGTATTGCCATCATTGTGATGATTACCACGGTGATCATGTTCCAATACCGGGATTATTCTGATGTAACAACCCTCAGGGGGCAATCTCATGAAATTGCTCTGGCTCTTCGTGAAGCTCAGGTGAATGCAACCAACGGCAAAGAGTTCGCTCCAAATACCGATCACTTCCGTATTCAGTATGGTGTTAATTTTGTTAAACCATTAACGCCGGCAATATCTACGTTTTACTCATACGGTGATCGCCCAAAGCCAGGTAACGTGCCCCCGAACGGTATTCTAGAAACTACGAGTGATCCTGCCACCAATGAACTTCTCTCAAAATATTCCCTACGTCCCGGATATACCTTTGATATCTGTGTAAAAGCTAATGAGTCTGACCCAGATACAAGTTGTATAGGGCTGCCATCATCACCAACAACAGATCTAAAAGTCCTTTACAATTTTGGTAGTTTCAAAGCTGATATCCGAATTGGTAACGATATGACACTGCGTCCATATGCTCAGATCAAAATTTATCCAAACAATAAACCGGCGGTATTTGAAATGGTAAAAATTTGGTCATCAGGACGGATTGAGAATTAATATGAAATATAAAGAGTCATCATTATCAAAAGGTTTTACACTTGTTGAGATCTTGGTATCGCTGGCACTTTTTGGCTTTGTGGTTATTATCGCCACGGGAACCTTGATTGTGTTATCAAGTTCAAATCTGAGTGCTCAGGTGTCACGAAAGACCATCGACAATGTAGACTTCATTCTTGATGACATTGTACGCGAGGCGCGACTGGGCATGAATTATCACTGTGGCCTTACGGTGAATAATGATTATGAAAGTGAACGAGTGCCTTCGGAATGCAACTTAGGCAATAAAGCCTTCACCCTGACCAAGATCGATACAGGAGATCTTGTTCGCTATTCTACCTCAACCGTCGCAGGTAAGTCCGTATTAATGAAGCAGATCGTTCAAAAAGATACGAACACGATACTTTTTAATTCTCAAATATCGGGTGGTGAGATCGATATAAAAAACATAAAATTTTATGTATATGGTTCAGAACAAGGGGATAGTGAGCCGGCATATGTATTTATTACCCTTCAGGCAGAATTAAAAAAGGGCAGCCGCTATAGTACCACGGTTGATCTGCAGACAACTGTTGTGCAGCGTGCACTTGATAATTAACATGAAAGCATCTTTTACAAAAATTTCATCCCGAGGGTTTACACTTGTTGAGACACTTATTGCCATTTCAATACTTTCATTGGCCTTGCTTCCACCAGTGTATACCGCTTATCAAAGTGTAGTTTCTGCCAATTTTGCCAAAGATCAAATGATCGCATCATATCTTGCCCAGGATGCCATGGACTATATCATTGCTAAGAAAAACCAAAATATTATTGCCTGCACCAATAACCAGAATGATGATGATAACGACAATGGTAACGGTAATCCTCCTGATGATGAAGATTGTGATCAGCCTAATACATCAAATCGTAAGCATGAATTTGGTCAATACTGGCTGGCAGATCTTCATGAGTGTAGCGGGGTAAATAAATGTAATGTGGATACAACCCGCCGACGCAATGACCCTTACACATTTCCTTACATTGAGGCTAACTGTGCAACAGGTACAGAATGCAATTTGTGGTTTGATAAAGTGCGCAATATGTATCGCCCGAGCCAGGTGGTAAACACAGGGAACGGCAACCAATTTGTAGCAGCCGAAAATAAAAATGTCACAAAATTCAAGCGCTATGCTATGATCGAAGTAGTGAGTGATGGTACCACTAATTATGAGGCAAAAGTAAAAGTGGTAGTGACTTGGAAATCATCAGGCTTTAGTTCAGATGATGCAATGACTATCCGAGCCAATATGTATAACGTATTTCCAAAACCATGATGTACCTTCGAAACAATACACAAAGCGGATTCACGATGTTCTTTGCTGTAATCGTTGTCAGTATTGTTATTTCGATCGGCATTACGCTTTCTTTGATAGCCCAAAAAGAAACAGCACTCGCCGGTGTTCGCCGTGAATCACAGATCGCATATTATGCAGCTGAATCAGGCACATCATGCGTCTTGTACTGGCTGATGAGGGCAGTTGATACTCAGCCAGCACCCACTAAAATTAATGGAACCTGTAATGACGAATCAATAGAGTTTGATTTTGTTGGGGCAACGCCTGGTCAGCCAAAGACGGATACGTTTGATTTTGAGCCACCATATCTGTATCGTTCGAGTATAACTGTAAGCCGATTTAACGATGGCGGTAGTTGGGAAATTGATTCATCAGGCTTTAACCGCCGTGGTCTTGCTTCGGTCAAATTGCTGCGCGGTCAAAAGATCTCTGTTACTCCGGGAGTAACCGGTGGCTCAGGTAATGATGTGATGATCCTGATTGACCACTCAGGTAGTATTTGTCCACCACAAGGCGGGACAACCATGGTAAGCGGATCATATGTTGTAAGCCGTGAGAGAAATAATTGCGGTAACCATATAGCAATGCGTGAAGCCGCACTTATGCTTATCGATCTGATCAATCCTGATTCAACTCTATCTGGAAGAAATCGATTGGGTGTGATCACGTTTGCCGGCATTGGCCAAGGTATCAATAATGGCAGTCCATATGCAGCTGATTTTGGTCAGCCAAAAATTCAAACTCACCTCAATGCAACCATGGCTCAGTCAAAAGCGGCGATCGAAACGAATTCATCAACCTATTTAAAACTTTCATACGGTGATGGTACCAATATTGCCGATGCTTTGAGATTAGCTAATTGTGAGTTGTCAGGATATGCCCTTAATTCAACTTCATATACGTCACTCTGTACTACACTTGAGAGTCCAGCCCATCAGACCTCAGATACAACTCATCCGGACACGATTATTATTCTCACCGACGGCCGTCACAACATCTATAATGACGCCGGCACGCGCAAAACAAGCTGGAACAAAACAAGTGGTCAGTGTCAGGAAGCTTGGGAAGAACTGGAAGCTGAAGCTGTTGCGTACTTTAATGCAAACCCAGATAGTAAAACGAAGATATTCATTGTCGGAGTTGGTGATGAAATGGATGACGATGCTTGCGGGACAGGTGGTGGAAATTCTAATTATTTTGAAAATGTGCCAGTCAAGACATTTTTTACCAGTAAAATTGTTAAGGGCAAAGGCAAGTTTTATGATATTGACCCTACAGGAAGTGATCCTCAAAATAACTGGAATAAGGATAAGATCATTAATACATTCAAGACGATTGTCGAAGAAGCAGGCCTCACGATTAAGGTTATCGAATAGTCCAAAACAGTGTATAATGCCTACCTGTAAGCTCCTAACGGCATGACCATTCCGAAAGACATCATCAAACGGGTAGAAAAGCTCCGAGAAGCGATCGATCGCTATCGCTATCTTTATCATGTTGAAAATAAAGAGGAAATCTCTCCAGAGGCGCTTGATTCTCTCAAAGATGAGCTCGTAAAGCTTGAGAAAGAATATCCCGAGCTCATAACTCCCGACTCTCCAACCCAGCGTGTGGCAGGAGAGCCACTGCCTGAATTTAAGAAGATCACGCACAAAGTAGCCCAGTGGTCTTTTAACGATGCTTTTAGCAAGGAGGATGTTAACGATTTTGATGCCCGTGTAAAGAAAATTCTTAAAAATGAATTTAATAAAGATATCCAGCCGGAATATACGACTGAACTTAAAATTGATGGATTGAAGGTTGTGCTTGTGTATCAGAAGGGAATTTTAAAAACAGCAGCAACACGAGGAAATGGAAAGGTTGGGGAGGATGTGACCATGAATGTCCGTACCATTGAATCTGTTCCATTACGATTGAAGCGTGATATCGATATAATTGTTGAAGGAGAAATTTGGCTGGGCAAGAAAAATTTTGAAGCACTCAACAAACAGCGCTCACATGATGGTGAGGAATTATATGCAAATCCGCGTAATGTTGCTGCCGGCTCGATCAGACAACTTGATCCAAAGCTTGTTCAGGCACGTAAGCTCGATACTTTTATATACGATGTGGCGCAATTATCAGAAAAAATTCCTGAACGCCAAAGTGAAGAATTAAAATTCCTCCATGATCTTGGATTTAAAGTGAACACGCATTTTAAAGTAAATAAAAATATTGATGAAGTTATTGCCTACTGGAAACAGTGGGAAAAGAAATCAAAAGAACAGGACTATTTGATTGATGGAGTAGTGGTAAAAGTCGATGAGAAAAAGTATCAGGATGCACTCGGCTACACCGGCAAAGCTCCTCGCTTTGGCATTGCATTTAAATTTGCCGCAGAACAAGTGACGACCGTGGTGGAAGATATTAAATTGCAGATCGGCCGTACCGGCGTACTCACGCCAGTGGCAGTGTTAAAACCGGTTCTTGTGGCTGGATCAACCGTCTCTCGGGCAACGCTTCACAATGAAGATGAAATCAGAAGACTCGATGTGCGTATTGGAGATACGGTTGTGTTGCAAAAAGCCGGAGATGTTATTCCTGATATTGTGAAAGTGGTTACAGACCTCCGCACCGGCAAGGAAGAAAAATATGAATTTCCGAAAATTGTGCCTGAGTGCGGAGGCGATGGAAAGATCGAACGTATTGCGGGGCAAGCTGCCTGGAGATGTGTCGATAAAAATTCATATATTCAGCAGAGCCGAAAGCTGTATCACTTCACCAGCAAGATTGCCTATGATATTGATGGATTGGGGCCAAAAATTATTGATGTACTTTTAGAGCATAAACTTATTTCTTCAGCCGCAGATATTTTTACCTTGAAACGCGGCGACTTGCTTGAGCTGCCACGCTTTGCAGAAAAATCAGTAGATAATTTGTTGGAAGGAATTGAGAAAGCCCGCAACGTGCCATTTGCACGATTTATTATTGGCCTCTCTATTCCACATGTCGGTGAAGAAACGGCATACCTTTTGGCTCAAAAATGCTCGTCACTTGATACATTAAAAGATGCGACGATAGAAGATCTTCAGAAAATAGAGGGTGTTGGTGATATTGTAGCTCAATCAATTGTTGAGTGGTTTAAAGATACAGCGCACAAAAAACTTCTCAAGGATTTGCGTAAAGGTGTTGATATTCACTATGATGCAGTAGTAAAAAAACAGAGCAATAACATCTCTGGAAAAACATTTGTGTTAACAGGAAGCCTTGAAACGATGAGTCGCGACGAAGCCAAAGAGAAAATCCGTGAAGCGGGCGGGCAGGTTTCAGGATCAGTTTCAAAGAATACGGATTATGTGCTGGCAGGCGAAGAGGCGGGTTCAAAAGAAGAAAAAGCCAAAGAATTGGGCATCAAAATTATAACAGAACAGGAGTTTTTGAGGATGCTTAAATAAACACCCCCCACCCTCGCTATACTCGGGCACCCCCCTCTTTAGATAAAGAGGGGGTTGGGGGTGCTCTGACCTTGTGCTATAGTATTCTCATGATTTCCATTGAAGAAATACGCAAACTGGCAAATCTCGCTCGTATCAAGCTCGATACTGCAGAGGAGGAAAAACTCTCACAGGATATGGGCAGTATTTTGGACTATGTGAAGCAGATCCAGGAAGTTGGAGCGAGCGCTGAGCAAGGGGAAAAACAGTCTACTCGGAATGTGCTTCGGGATGATACGTTATCACACGAGTCAGGAATTCACACTGAAGCGATTTTAGCTGAAGCTCCGCAGCGAGAAGGGGATTATGTTAAAGTGAAAAAGATATTGTAATGTTTAAGCGCAGGGTGACACAAAGTATTTTCGCGAAGACTCGCACAGGCCTGTCGAGGCCGAGCGGAGCAGCAAATCCAGCAGGATTTGACGCGTGCTGAGAGGGAATACTTTGTGTTACCCCAGCTCATAATATATGATCGACTTAAAAACCCTGACAATTAAAAAAGCTCACGAACATCTGACAAAGGGTGATTTTACTACTGGTGAATTAGCGGCCGCCTATAAAGTCGAGATTGAAAAGAAAAATGCCGACATTAATGCCTACCTTGAAGTGTTTGCAGATATTGATGAACAAGCAAAAGCTGCTGATGAGAAAATTAAGTCTGGCAAAGCCAGTATGCTTACCGGTATTCCAGTTTCAATAAAAGATAATATTTTGATCAAAGGCCGTCATGCCTCATCTGCATCAAAAATTTTGGAGCATTATAAAGCCACATATGATGCAACCGTAATTTCTAAACTTAAAGAAGCGGGAGTAGTATTCCTCGGTCGGACCAACATGGATGAATTTGCTATGGGGGGATCAGGAGAAAATTCTGCATACGGTCCGGTAAAGAATCCTCACGATACAGCTCGTGTTCCAGGCGGTTCCTCAGCAGGAGCTGCTGCGAGTGTTGCGATGGATGGAGCCCTCGCTGCATTTGGGTCTGATACTGGAGGCTCCATCCGTCAGCCCGCCAGCTTTACTGGATTGGTAGGATTCAAGCCAACCTATGGTGCTGTCTCACGACATGGATTAATGGCCATGGCTTCATCGCTTGATCAGATCGGACCCTTTGCAAAAACAGTTGAAGATGCAGAAATTTTGTTTAATGCAATTTGCGGCAAAGATATCATGGATTCTACAAGCATTGATCTCCCCGAATCAAAATCAGAAAAGAAAAAATATACGATCGGTGTAC
>JALYRQ010000012.1:0-18277 GCA_030855125.1 bacterium
CCTTGGTGCAGGTACGACTCGTCCTTCACTTTCAAACTGTTTCTTGCTTGAGATCCACGACGATATGGAACACATTGCAAAGTCAGTTGCAGATGTGATGCTCCTTTCAAAAGGCTCAGGAGGAATTGGTGCGTCGGTGACCAAGCTTCGCTCAGGAGGATCACCGCTGAAATCAAACTTTGGTGGTGTATCAACCGGCCCAACTCCGTTTGCAAAAATTATTGATACCGCTATCCGAGCTATTCAGCGAGGAGGCAAGAAGAAAGGTGCGCTTTGTTTCTATATGGAAAATTGGCACTTTGATTTTCCAGAATTTCTTGATTGGAAACACAATTCGGGCGATGACTACATGAGAATGCGCACTGCAAACACTTCAGTATTCATGACCGATGAATTCATGAAGCGTGTTGAGCGAGGGGATGATTGGTACATGTTCGATCCAGCTGATACACCAGATCTCAATGAGCTCTATGGCCAGGCTTTTGCTGAGCGATATGCATACTATATTGAGCAGGCTGATGCCGGGAAACTCCGCACCTACAAGAAAGTGCCTGCAGCTGAGCAGTTCCGCCAGATCCTCGTTGCTCTCCAGACCACCTCACATCCATGGCTCACCTGGAAAGATGCTATCAACCTCCGCGCCCTCAATAACAATACGGGCACAATCCACATGTCGAACCTCTGTACCGAAATTTGTTTACCTCAGGACAAAGATAATGTGGCCGTATGTAACTTAGCCTCACTCAACCTCGCCGCTCACGTAAAGAATAAGGAAATCAATTGGGCAAAGCTTGAAGAATCTGTGCGATTGGCGATTCGACAGCTTGATAACTTGATCGATATTAACGTATTGCCAATTCCTGAAGCTGAAAAATCAGACAAAGAAAACCGTGCGATTGGTCTCGGTATCATGGGATTCTCAGACACGATCGAGCAGCTTGGCCTCTCATACAACCAGGAACATGCATGGGACTTTGCTGATCGAATTTTCGAATTCATTAGCTACATGGCGATCGATGAAAGTGCAAATCTTGCTCAGACTCGCGGCGCGTATACTCACTTTGTAGGTTCTGGCTGGTCAAAGGGGATGGTCCCTGTTGATAGTTTGAAGAAGCTGGAAGAAGATCGCGGCCGACCGCTCACTGTTTCTAAAGAGAGTAAGCATCGCGGACTCAACTGGGATCTCCTTCGTGCAAAGGTTAAGAAGGGCATGCGCAATGCTACCTTGATGGCAGTTGCTCCAAATGCAAACATTGGACTTGTCGCCGGCACCACTCCGGGAATTGATCCACGCTTTGCTCAGGTATTCTCACGAAATAAAATTTCCGGAAAGTATCTTGATGTAAATCACAACTTGGTAAAAGATCTCAAGAACATGAACCTCTGGGATAAAGTAAAAGATCAGATCATTGAAAATCAGGGAGACATTTCAGAGATCGATGCTATTCCTCAGCACATCAAAGATATTTATCGCACTTCATTTACGACATCGCCATTTGCGTTTATTGAAGTGGCAGCCCGAGCTCAGAAGTGGGTTGACCAGGCGCTTTCACGAAATATGTATTTGGAAACTCGAGATATTGATGAGACCATGCGCATTTATCAGACTGCCTGGGACAAGGGAGTAAAGACAACCTACTACCTCCATATGAAGCCTCGACACTCGGCAGAGCAGAGTACTGTTGCGGTCAACAAATCTCAGAAGATGGGACGCGTTGGATTCGGAGCGCTTGCCTTCAAGAAGCCAGAAATAGCACCTCAGCCATTTGCATCACCATTGCAGAAGACCTTCGATATGCCCCTTCGACAAGCTCAGGGCGAGCCAGCTCCGGTAAAAGCGGCACCGGTTGATCTTGGCGGATTGTTTGAGACGTCAGTTATTGCTCCTATAATAAAAGCTGCACCACAGCCAGCGGCACCGATTATTCAGCCAGTACCTGATGCTCCCGTTGTTAATAATGGCAAAGGATTTGCTGCAGTGACTACTCATGCACACTCAACACCAGCCCATTCGCAAGTCGCCACACCTTCTGTTGCCCAAATAATGCCGAATGCAGGACCTTCTACACCTCAGGCAAGTCTGCCTGCGCAGGCAGGTGCATCTGCAAGTCACACCCAGTCAGCTTCAGCGACAGCAACTCTTCAGAAACCTAAAGGTTTTGTTTCGCTCGAGAGTTTGAAAAATGGAGATTCAGCCCATTCGACAAGCTCAGGGCAAGCAACACAGTCTCAGTCACTTCAACAACAGCAATCAAAACCCAAGATCTACAAATCTCAAGCTACGATCGAAGACCCATCCGAAGCAAACATTTGCGACAGCTGTCAGTAAGTATAGTTAGAAAAACCCCGGACATGGGGTTTTTTCTTTATCTCAATTTTATCTTTAATTTAGCAGACACTTAGTGTCTGCAGCATTTATTAGCAAGGTCTGATTTTTTTGCGGAGGAGGTGGTTATAGGCTTGGACAAAACGGGTGGTTTGGAGGGCTGAGAAGCCTTGTTCGAGATAGGTGGGGAGATTGTGGGTTTTGACGTAGGTTGAGGCAATACGATCGGCTACAGGCTTAATAAAGCGTCTGAAGCGGCGGCGTTCGGCAATAGCGACTAATGGGTCGCCAGATGGGTTGACGTCACGGTTATATTCTTGGGCTTTATAGGTATCCATACTATTAAAGAAGCAGAACCAGCTGTTTTCTTACAGATTTTAGATTTTCTTTATCTCCTATTTTATAAAATGACGAGTATGAAGGAGATTTTTAAACTCTGGCATACAAAAAAGTCAGCAATTGATGAGGAAAGGAAACGGATTTATTTTCATGAACGGGAAGTGTGGTTCTGTCATTTGGGGAAGAATATCGAAGAAGGGCAAATTCTATCTTTCCATCGACTTAAAAGATGATATTTATAGGATGGCAATACTTTCGCAACTACGTTTATTGGATGCCAAACGTTTATATCAAAAGATCAGTGTTATTGATGAAACTACCCACGAACTACTTGAAAAGAGGATAATTACCCTCTGTAGGGGCCTTTAAAACGTCAGAAGCGGCACATTATGTGCCGCTTCGAGGCCTAAGCCGTTTGTATTTAGAATTATATACTTTCATGTCTTGGTGTCAAGTAACATCCGACCACATTTCTTGACAGCGTGTAAGGCTTTCGGAAGATTATAGAGAGCGTATAATGTATTGACCTGAAATTTTGCGACAACTTATCAACTAATCATTAAACACATGGCACTCATCGGAAAAGCATCACCAGAAGATATGAATCTTCACCCATTTCACTATAAATGGGCCTATGATCTCTATAACCAAGCGGTACGAAACACCTGGTTTCCGCACGAAATTGCGCTTAAAGAAGACCTCGAAGACTGGGCAAAGATGACCGAAGATGAACAGCATGCCGTGAAGTTTTTGATGGCCTTTTTCAATCCTGCAGAGCTCATTGTGAACCGCTCAATCGCTCTTGGTGTCTATCCATATCTCAAATCTCCTGAATGCCATATCTATCTTGCAAAGCAGATGTGGGAAGAAGCAAATCACTGTGTAGCCTTTGAATACGTGCTTGAAACATTTCCCTTTGATCGAGAAAAGATATTCAACACGCATCTTGAAGTGCCCTCAATGGTGGCAAAGGAGAACTTCATCAACAAATATATGAAGCGCATGATGGAGGACAGTCTCGATATTGAAAGTATTGAAGGCAAGAAAGATTTCATCCGAAACTTGGTGGCAACAAATATTGTGATGGAAGGCATCTGGTTTTATTCAGGCTTTATGGTGGCGCTTTCATTCCGCCAGCGAAATCAGTTGCGAAACTTTGGTTCAATGATCAACTGGGTTATTCGCGATGAATCACTTCACCTTAAATTCGGCATCAACTTGGTTCACAATATTCTTGAAGAAAATCAGGAACTCCTGACCGAAGAATTTGCCGAAGAGATCCGCAGTATTGTGATTGAAGGAGTTGATCTTGAAACTCAGTACAACAAAGATTTGTTCCCAAATGGCATTCTTGGTCTTAATGCCGACTATGTAAATCAGTATGTGCAGTACGTTGCAGACCGCCGACTTGAAGAACTTGGATTACCAAAGCATTACAATGCAACCAACCCGGCAAAGTGGATGGCAACTTCAACTGATGTATTTGAACTGGTGAACTTCTTTGAAGCCCAGAACACGAGTTATGAAGTGGACGCGCGTGCTCATGGAAAGGAAAGCAAAAAAGACCTGCCTGCGCAGGCAGGGGTAAAAGAATCAGCTCCAGCGGGGGAGTAAATATTGCTTTTTAGTCTAAGTATGGTATAATCTATCGGTTATGTCACCGAAGATGTTTCTCTTTTTTCTATTAATGCCTGTTTTTGTGCCGATCGCACTGTTCTTTCAGCTTACCTACGCATCATGGGAAGGGCTGGATCGAAAAAGAGTGATCTTCTTTCTGCTTTTACCTATTTATGCTCCGCTCGGTGTTTTTATGTTTTATGTTTTTCCGTGGTGGACAAAATTATCTGAGTAGGACACAATAGGAAACTATGGCATTTATCCTCAATGGGAAAGCAGTTCGTGACTCACTCATGGTGTCTCTCAAGGAATCGTTCTCAAAGATTTCATCGCCAATTTCAGTGGTGATTATTCAAGTTGGTTCACGATCAGATTCAACGGCATTTATTAAACAAAAGAAAATCTTGGGTGAAGCGCTTGGTCTTACGATTATTCATGATCATTGTGAAGAATCTATTACTCAAGAAGCCCTATTATCAAAAATAAAAAGCTATAATACTGATAAAACAGTGACCGGAATCCTACTTCAAATACCTCTGCCGGCACACCTCCAACAAGACGTATTGCTCGAAGCGATCGATCCCAAAAAAGATATTGATGGGTTAACGCCATACAATACAAAACTTCTTTTTGATGGCCGGCCGGGAGGAATTATACCGGCAACTGCCCGAGGAATTATTTCGCTCCTTGAATATTACCAGATCCCGATTGCCGGCAAGCATGCGGTTATTGTTGGGCGATCCTCACTTGTAGGGAAGCCTGCAGCAGCGATTCTTTTAAATCATGACGCAACGGTAACGATTGCCCACAATGAAACTCAGGATCTGCCGGAGCTGACAAAGACTGCTGACATTTTGGTCGTTGCCATCGGTGATCCAGAATTTATTACCCATCATTATGTCCGCGAAGGGCAGGTAGTTATTGATATTGGAATTAACGCTGGAGAAAAAGGTGTAGTAGGGGATGTTGATTTTAAAAACGTTGAGCCGATTGTGTCAGCAATTTCACCGGTACCGGGCGGAGTGGGACCGATGACGGTGGTATCATTATTTCAAAATGTATTAGACGCATATTATTTACAAAACCAATGACATTAGCCACACATGCCGTTACCGGAGCCCTTATCGGTGCTGTTGCCTCACAAAATCTCGTCGCAGCAGCAGCGTTCGGATTTGTCAGTCACTTTCTCTTTGATACGATCCCACATTGGGATTACAAGCTTGGAGGAGTGAAAGATGATACCTCTGATCCATTAAATACAACAATGAATGTAAAAGGTCCGCAATTTGTTAAGGATCTTGCAAAGATTGGTTTTGATTTTTGGCTCGGTATGGCTATTGTGTTTGTGATGGTAGCTGCACAGCCTCTACAGATAATCTTGGGGGCATTTATCGGTGCATTCTTTGCGGTTATTCCGGATCCTTTGCAGTTTGTCTATTGGAAGATGCGGCCGCGCTGGATGACTCCACTGCAGCAATTTCACAAATACATGCATGCTAAAGCCCATCTCAAGGATCAGCCGCTGATCGGTATTTCAAGCCAGGCAGTGATCATCCTTTTGACCATGGTGCTCTTCCGATTGATCTACTCGTAATGAATGTGGAAATTATAGTATAATAGACTTATGAAACGAGGACTCGCATTAGTCGTAAGCATATTCGTAATTCTAGTTGCTATTGGGTCATTGCTCATATTTGATATTGGCCGTACAGAGCCGGTTATAACCTTGGCAAATTTTGAAGAGTGTATGGCTGCCGGCTATCCGGTTATGGAATCATATCCACGCCAGTGCCGCACACCTTTTGGTCAGTCATTCACGGAAGTAATTGAAACACCTGCAACGACTACTCCCGCAACACCAAGCCCAACTCCCACACAACCTGTTGCCACCTCAACTGCAGATCTCATTAAAAATATTTCAGTCCAGACAGGAACAAAAATCGCCAGCCCGCTTTCAATAACAGGTGAGGCGCGGGGCACCTGGTACTTCGAGGCTACATTTCCAATTCAGCTTGTTGATGCTAATGGTAAAATGATTGTTGAAACATATGCTGAAGCTCAGGGTGAATGGATGACAGAAAAATTTGTACCATTTACCGCAAAAGTGATATTTGATACACCCACAACACAAACCGGTACCCTTATATTTATGAATGCGAATCCTTCAGGCGAGCCGGAGCGTTCGCTTGAAGTACGGGTGCCAATTGTATTTTGGTAACATCACACACTATGGAAACATTAATGAAAGCTGACATATTTTTCTTTATCACCACCCTGGCAGTGGTAGCGGTTACTATCGGTATTATCGTTGCGTTGACCTATATTATTAAGATCTTAAGGACCGTATCGCATGTTTCGGACAAGGTTAAGGAAGAGAGTGATGAAATCATCTCAGATATTAAGACATTGCGCAGTAATGTAAAAACGCAAGGATTTAAGGTACAATACGTCAAAGGGTTTATTAAAAGCATCTTTAATCGAAAAAGATAACAAACAATAACATGGCACAGAAACACACATCGGGAGGAAAGGTGGCAGCGGGGGTGGGATTGGCAGCGCTTGCTGCAGCAGCAGCCGGAGCAATATTTTTGTATGGTACAGAGGCTGGTAAGAAACAGCGAAAAAACATTAAAAGCTGGTCATTACGAATGAAAGGAGATGTCATCGACCGGATGGAAAAAATGAAAGACTGGAGCGAAGAATCATACAGTCAGGTTGTTGATGCCGTTACTGAAAAATACAAGAATGTTAAGAACGTTGATCCAAGTGAATTAACCGCAATTGCCGATGACCTTAAGCGACACTGGAAAAATATTACCCGCCAGGTTCAGGGCGAAACTAAAAAGCCAGCAGCGAAAAAGGCCGCTCCAAAAAAGAAGACTCCAAAAGCGAAGAGTGAATAATAAAAAGAAAAACACCTCATGGGGGAATGTCGCGGTGTGGTATCGAGAATATCTCGAAGATGAGAATAGCTATCAAAGCCAGGTCATTTTGCCCCAATTACTACGGATATTGGAGATCAAGCGGGGAGAGACAGTTCTTGATCTTGCCTGTGGCACCGGATTCTTTTCAGAGGTTTTCCACGCTGAAGGAGCCAGGGTTGTTGGCATTGATATTGGACCGGAATTAATTGCTCTGGCTAAGCAGCATGCCTCACCGGAGATCCGTTTCAGTGTCGCCCCGGCTCACAAGCTTGGAGCCCTGCAGGATGCAACGATTGATAAAATTGTTATAGTTCTCGCAATTCAAAATATCAAAGAAGTAAAGGAAATGCTCGATGAATGTAAACGGGTATTAAAACCAGGTGGCAGTGTTGTGATCGTCATGAACCATCCAGCATATCGCGTGCCGGGCGGCTCATCATGGGGCTGGGATGAAAAAGTTAATCAGCAGTATCGACGAGTAGATCAGTACCTTTCAGAAAAAACGGTTGAGATTGCAATGCATCCCGGCAAAGATCCTCACAAAAAAACAGTGTCTTTCCATCGGTCACTGCAATATTATGCAAAGCTTGCCCGTAATGCCGGGTTTGCTATGACTCGGCTTGAGGAATGGATATCACATAAGGCATCAGAAACCGGACCGCGTCAGAAAGCTGAAGACCGTATCCGTAAAGAGATTCCGCTTTTCTTGATGCTTGAGCTTACACCATACCTTAAGGTATAATTTTGCTATGGACGAAAATACAATACATCATCATTTTGTGTGCAGTGAATGTGGAATACTCTCGCAGCACGCAGGTGTATGCCAGACCGAAGGATGCATGCAGGAAGGAGTTACTCTTCGAAGTTGCAGCTGTGAAGATGGAAAGCACGGAGAAGTCATGAACCGCTCAAGCGCCAGTGATGAAGAAGAATCATCAAACTCGGCAAATCAGACAGTTGATCTTGACCAGGAAGCTGCAGGAAACTAATTTTTCAGCGTTTTAAGTTTGTAAGAGAAAGCGATTCCCATCAGTACGACAATGGAGATAACTAGGAAGATATACTGGATCGGAAGTACACGAACCAATGAACTTGCAATCAGCGGAGCGACAATGTATGCAGCAGGACCTGCCATTCGATAGATGCTGATAAATCCGGCATCATGGTCTGAAACGCGTTTGAAAAAAGCGTATTCAATACCAATTTCTACAAAGCTTGCGCCCATGCGTGACATGAAGAGTAAGGCTGCCCAGATGTAAAAATTATTTCCGCGGGTGAAGAATATAAGTAATGTTGCTACACTAATAATACAAAATCCGGTAATGATTGCTTCACGTTCAAGGTGAACTTTATCAAATATTTTTCCGAGCGGTGCTTCAAACAACACAAAAGGCAGGAGCATGATAGTAAATATCAATCCGATGGTTTGCCAGCTAAAGCCAATTGTCTCATGAAGATAGAGCGGCATATAAATAACCATGCCGGCATAAAAAGCGTGAAGCAAAAAGTTAATTAAAAATACCCGGTTGAGATTCCTATGCGGTAGGAATTTTTCAACACTATCAATAAAATTTACTTCATGGAGTTTCCTGGTGCGGATTCTGCGAAGTTCATCAAAAGCAAGGATCAAAAGGAGGGTACAAAATATAGCCGATAAAAGATAGATAATCTGATATGAAGTAGTGAAGGTCACTATCTTTCCAACAAGGAATGGAGAAAGGACAAAGGCAGTATTTTGAGCGGTGAGATACAGTGAGTGTACACCGCCCGTATTTTTTTCGCTCTGCAGTGATCCTTCGAGGAATAGATCAAGACCGAATAAAAGGAGGGGAGGTGTCGCCTGGTGAATGATAAAGAATATTTTGATGAGTATTGGATCGTTGGTAATAAAGAGTCCAAGCAGCGCAATAATTTCAATACAGAGCGTTCCAATAAAAAAATTAAAGTTACGGACACGGCGGACAATGCTCGTACTCGCGATTAAACACATAACGGTTAATATTGCACCTGAGGTATAAAGCAGACCAACAGTCTTTGGTGAAAATCCAGCACTACTGAGATACGTTGAATTAATGTATACCGTAAAGGCTACATGCAGCGCCATCAGCAAGGCGGCGAGATATATGTATTTAATTCGATAAAATGAACGAGAACTAAAACGCATTACTCTATTATAGCAGGCGAGTGATGTATTTAAGTGTTGATAAAAGAAAAACTGCCCGAGGGCAGTGTCATGCGACTCCTTTCAAATTGTGCCGCGGGCGGGCTTCATCGATTCACCCCGGAACGGCGGTGGCGGGGCAGGGGTATTAGGAATGCGTGCCTTGCCCTGGATGAATCGTACACCTTCCGGTGTGTACTCCGGGCTGTAGAACTCGATGGTGATGCTGTCGGCATCGGACGGTTCTGACATGAGGACTTGGGCAGGGACGGTTTCCCCGGAAATGGTTGTAGGGGCCTGAGCCACATGACCGCATCCGAGGCAAACTACGCTGAGCAGCATAACCAATAGTTTCCTTGGCATCTTCATGCGAACTCCCGTTCGTGGTATGGGTCTATCTGGCTTAACTTTATTCTAGAGTTTGTATTGAGTCAACTAAAGAAAAACTCCGCGCGGGGCGGAGCTGAAGGAGGCAAACCTGTGAGTCAAAGGTTAGGCAAGCGCCAGTTCAATTTGATCGGCGAACATGATCAGGTAGTCTTCCCCCACATAGCTCTTGGTGATCCTGAGTTGAGGAAAATAGACCTGGACTCTGGTTAGCACTTCGTTGCATAGGCTGATGACATCCTCAACCGTCTGGCCGGGATAAAGCGCAACGCAGTGCCTTCTCTGGCCATCTTGTTCGAAATAAAGGCATTCCAGGCCGATCCGTACCCTGAGTTCGTTGTTGTGCGGATTGAACAGAAAGTTCACGCCCGGACCGATCTGTACGTCGAACCCCTTGCTGTTGATTATTCTGATCAGGGACATCTCACGTCTCCTTGTGATTGATGAGGCACTTTTCTGAGTTAATTAATATCATATATTTATGAAAAGTCAATCCAACAAAAAACCACCCTGAGCTTTGTCGAATGGGTGGTTTTTTGAAGTTAAACTCCGAGAAGTACGGGGATAACGATCGGTCTCTTTGCAGTCTGCTGGAAGAGATACTTTGAGACATTCTCGGTGACGACTTGCTTCACATAATCAAAGTTGATCGGATGCATGCCATTAACGGTGTCTTCAATGGTTTTCTTGATAATGTAACGGGTCTGCTGGAGCAGGTCTTGTGATTCACGTAAGTAGACGAAGCCTCGAGAAATAATATCAGGGCTCTTCTTCAATTTGCCGGTAGCGGTGTTGATTGAAGCAATGATGACGAACATTCCGTCCTGTGCGAGCATCTGTCGATCGCGAAGCACCACTTCCTGCATATCGCCAATTGAGAATCCATCAACAAGAATTGGACTATCAGGAGCTTTTTCTTTTAATACAGTAATTTTTTCACCTGTTGGATCAATTTCAATAATTGAACCGTTGTCCGGCACAACAACATTCTCTTTTGCTACATTGATTGATTGTGCCATTTCTGCATGCTGTCGGAGCATGTAGTGATTGCCGTGGACAGGCATAAAGAATTTGTAGTCGATTTGGTTGTGGATCCATTTTAATTCATCACGATTACCGTGACCTGAAGCGTGAATGTCTGAGTCGAGGTAGGTAATGACTTTTGCTTCTGAACGGTATAAATTATCTTTCAATTTAACAACGGCACTGTGGTTGGTTGGGATAATCGATGATGAAAGCAAAATGGTGTCGGTAGGGCGAAGGCGGACGTGCTTATGGTTTTTGTTGGCCATGCGCATAAGTGCCGCAAATTCTTCACCCTGGGCACCGGTTACAAGCATGACAATTCGATCTGGTGGATAGTTTTCAATCTGTTCAACCGGAATAATGTTTTTTGCATCGAGCAAATTGAGCTGCTTGATGATTTCCAAGTTTGTCTTCATTGAGCGGCCTTCAACAACTACTTTTTTATTGAGGCGTTCGGCGATCTGAATGATACTGATGATACGTTCAACCTGTGAGGCAAATGTTCCAATGATCATACGGCCAGAGGTAGCTCGCATAAATTTTTCGATGTTTTGGATAACGACTGTTTCTGAAAGTGAGAAGCCATGCTTTTCAATACTGGTTGAGTCCATGGTGAGGAGCAACACTTTCTTTCCAGCAAAGCGCTTGTACTGTTCAACTTCTTCTTCCGTTGGGACACCATTAATATTGTCGACACGAACGTCTTCAATAAATACAATATCACCGATCGGAGTTTTGATGATAAGACCCATTGAGTCGGGAATAGTGTGAGAAATAGGGAAGGTCTCAACGCTCATTGTTTCACTGATGCGGATTGTTTCTTTTTCAGTAACAATGTGAATATTTAATTCTGGCTGATGAGGAAATTCTTCTTGTCGTTTTTTGATCATCACCGCGCCGAACTGTCGTGAAAACATTGGCGGATTACCGAGTCGGTTCATGATGTAGGGAATACCGCCGATGTGATCGAGGTGACCGTGGGTAATGAAAACACCTTTGATCTTTTCTTTTCGGTCTTCTAAATATTTTGTGTTAGGCAAAATGTAGTCGATACCCGGGGTATCTTCTTCTTTGAATTGAAATCCCATGTCCACCACAATAATGTCATCTTTGTATTCGATCACCGTCATGTTTCGGCCGACTTCTTCAACACCTCCCAATGGAATGATGCGGATATTCTCACCGGCAGGAGGGATCTTCATCTCAGGTTTCTTCTGGGTAAATGGTTTTTGTTCTCGCTCATGGGGTGCTCGTCGAGCTCCACCTCGGCCTCCACGCTCACCATGCGGTTTCTTGCCGGCGAAATTGGTTCGTGGTCGTGCTGTATCACCTGAGCGGGTTCGTGGTGCATCTGGATTATAGGTCCGCGGAGGCCGATTCCCTGTGGTGGCCTGTGGACGAGGTCGAGGGGACGTATTTTCGTCGCTTGATGATGTGCTTACTGGATTCATGGTATGTGTAATTATCTGATTATGTAATCTTATTTATTATGTTGTCTATTTTGCGAATATTTTCCAAACTTTATCTGTTCGGAGATACCAGCTTGAAACAGTACTGAATCGTTCACTTGGTGTTGAAACCTCGTGGATCTCTTCCCGGTGCAATGCCTGTGGAACGACATAGATGAAACGCGGAGAGTAAATAAATACTGCCGGCACATCTTTGCTCAATTCTGTTTCAAACTTCTGATACAATTCACGACGCTTATTGAAACTGATCTCAACACGCATCTGCTCTAGGATCGTGTCAACGGTTTTATTCTCATATAGAGCGACATTAAGGCCTGGATCTGCACGTTGGGATGAATGCCAAAATGCATAGAGATCGAGATCACGGTTGACCACTTGGCCAAACAGTAAAGCATCGTATCTTCGAGGCTTAATGATATTTTGGTTGAGGTATCCACCTTCAACTACTTTTACGGATACATCGGCGCCCAGTTTTTTCCATTCTGCAATAACCAATTCAGCTACTTCTTTAAGTTCTGGAGCGTCAGAAGTAGAAATTGAGAATGACAGAACTATGCTATCGTTACCGACTTTTTTCTCACGTATACCGTTGGCATTGAGCTGCCAGCCATTTTGTTCCAAGAGATTGATAGCGGCGAGCGTACTACTTGCGTGATCACTTGAGGCTTGTAAAGCTTGGCTATCGGTAAATTCCGATTGGACCTCATTAGTAAAGCTTTTTGGAACGGCGCTGTCAAGTGGAGAACCAAAGCCGTCGAGCACGTTATCGACGACAGTCTGGCGATTTAAGCCTAAGGAGAGCGCTTGGCGAACTTCTTTATAGGCCAGGACTTTGTTTGTGGTCTGATTAAAAAATACGGCAAAAATACGCGGCA
Organism: bacterium; assembly: GCA_030855125.1. Classification (GTDB taxonomy): domain Bacteria; phylum Patescibacteriota; class Minisyncoccia; order Phycocordibacterales; family JAKAEA01; genus JAIFWI01. The sequence goes on from JALYRQ010000012.1 coordinate 13,125, forward strand.
ACGCTGACTGGAGCATGGGTGCCCCAGTTTGTTTAAGAACTATTGCATTCTCAGACGATATACCATTCATTGCATTGATTTCACCGGCTTGATACGCTTCGATCAAACTTTTTTCTGTGGTAAAAAATTTAAAAATAATCTGCTCAATATATGGTTTACCAAAATAATATTTTTCAAATGGAGCAAGGGTATACATTACGGGGCTGCCTGATTCATTGGTATCAACGGTTTCAACAATAAATGGACCAGAACCAATTGGCCGGATATTTAAATTACTATTCATGAATTGGTCACCGAGAAGTGGCTCCCATAGATGTTTGGGCAAAATACCAATGGTCGTATTTTCGAGAAAGGGAGCATAGGCCTGGGGAAGGGTAAATCGCACTTCATTGTCAACTGTTTTATCAACGAGAATTCCTTCCCATTGCGCCTGTTTATTGCTTTTAACGGCCTTGTCTTGGATTTTTCGTACGGTAAAAACAACGTCATCAGCAGTAACGGGAGTACCATCATGAAAGACTGCGTTCGGGCGAATGGTGAATGTATATATTTTTCCATCAGGAGAGACGGTGTGCTTATCAGCAAGGTCATTACCGAGTGTGCCGTTGGGCATCAAACGCATTAATCCTGAGTAGACCAAAGCGCTAATATCTTTATCACCTTCGGTTACCGAAAGAACCGGATTAACAAATCGCGGTGAACCGATCACTCCTTCAGTGAGTGCTCCACCTTCACGGGGGACTTCAACTAGGAAGGCACTATTGACCTGCCACAACATCCCAAGTGCTGAAATGATAAATAGTGTTGCGAGCGTATAAAAAACAACTTTGCCGGTGAGCGAAAGTGATCGAATCGTTGTATCAACAGTGCGGAAAATCGGTAATTGAAACCGCCGCGAGAATATATGAGGTTTTTCGTTCACAATATGTGAAAACTCCTAAAGAGTTTTGTTAACGAATAAAAGTATTATCGGAAAAGAATTGCAACAAGTGAAGATGCCGCAAACAGAATAGCAACAACGATGGTTGAAACGAAGATGCCTTTTTCAAGACCACGACGTGTGTGTGACGGGGTATTCAAACTGTCTCCGCCTCCAAAGGCGCTGCCGAGGTCAGCTTCTGATTGCTGTAGTAATACAAGGGCAATGAGAATGACTGATAGGGCAATCTGTATATACGGTAATATCTGGATTAATGTGGTCATTTCCGTCACTTTATCATAAATATTGATTTCTGCAAGAACACAGCCTATAATGCAAGCCTATGAAAAACGCAAAGAAAAACCTAAAGCAACTGCAGGAAAAAGCAAAGCAGAAAACAAGGGGAGGGTCAAAGATCATGCCATTGGGAGACCGGGTTCTTGTGCGGCCTATCGACGAGAATGAAGGTGAGAAAACCGCTTCAGGGATCTACATTCCAGACAGCGTTAAAAAAGAAGGAAAATTTAAAAAAGGTGAAGTTATGGCAATTGGCGACGGCTGGTATCAGGATGGAGATTTGATCCCATTGCGAGTCCGCGTTGGTGATATTGTTTTCTACCCAACCTATGTCGGTGAAGAATTCGAAATTGATGAAAAAGATTACGTACTTATCAAAGAAGATAATATCCTAGCGATCATTAAATAACTATGGCAAAACAAATCATTTTCGGAGAAGAGGCACGAAAAAAAATGAAGGCGGGTGTTGATAAAGTGGCTGATGCAGTTAAAGTAACCATTGGTCCGCGCGGCCGGAATGTCATATTGGATAAAGGCTTTGGAACGCCGACCATTACTAATGACGGTGTTTCAATTGCAAAAGAAATTACGCTCAAAGATAAATTTGAGAATATGGGCGCGGAGATCGTCAAAGAAGTAGCAACAAAAACTAACGACGTGGCCGGCGATGGAACGACAACCTCTGTTGTACTCACCCAGGCAATTGTAGCTGAAGGCATGAAGCATACCAGCATGGGGCACAATGCGCTCGGTATTCGAATGGGCATTGAGCGCGCAACTCAAGATGTGGTGAACGCGCTTAAGGCAATGGCCAAGCAGATCAAAACTGACGAAGAAATAAAACAAGTAGCAACAATTTCTGCGGAATCAGAAGAAATTGGTGCAACCATCGCTGAAACTATTAAAAAAGTTGGCAAGGATGGTGTGGTGACCGTTGAAGAATCACAGTCATTTGGAATTGAATCAGATGTGGTGGAAGGTCTGCAGTTTGATAAGGGATACCTTTCTCCATATATGATCACTAATCCTGAACGGATGGAAGCAGAATTCAAAGATCCGGCAATTCTTATTACGGACAAAAAGATCTCTACCATTAAAGAAGTATTGCCATTACTTGAGCAGCTTGTGCAGAGCGGTAAAAAAGAATTGGTTATCATTGCCGATGATGTTGATGGAGAAGCGTTAACTACATTTGTACTCAACAAACTTCGCGGCGGTTTTAATGTTCTTGCGGTCAAAGCTCCAGGATATGGTGATCGAAAGAAAGATATGCTCGAAGATATTGCCGTGACTGTCGGCGCGACGGTTATCACTGACACCGTTGGTCTTACGTTTGAAAAGGCAGATCTGACTGTGTTCGGAAAGGCCTCAAAAGTTATTTCAACAAAAGATAATACGGTTATTGTTGGAGGAAAGGGAAACAAGAAAGCTATTGATGCTCGAGTGTCAGCATTGAAGAAACAGAAAGATACGTCAGATAATAAATTTGATAAAGAAAAACTCGATGAACGTATTGCAAAGCTCACTGGTGGTGTGGCAGTACTCCGAGTGGGAGCAGCAACCGAAACCGAGATGAAATATTTGAAACTCAAAATTGAAGATGCAGTGAATGCAACGAAAGCTGCGATCGAAGAGGGAATTGTGCCGGGAGGAGGAGTGGCACTTGTAAAAGCAGGAGAAAAAATTCGTTCAGGAAAAATGCCGTCGATGACCACTGATATAGGAATTGGATACGATATTGTGCTCAATGCAATTGAAGCGCCGATGCGATTGATTGCTCAGAATGCGGGCAAAGGTGATGGATCAGTGGTGCATGACAAAGTAAAAAGTTCAAAAGGCTACGCCGGATATAATGCGCTTAAAGATGTGTATGTTGAAGACATGATTAAAGAGGGAATTATTGATCCGGTAAAGGTAACGCGCAGTGCGCTTCAGCACGCAGCTTCTGCAGCAGCGATCTTGCTCACTACTGAAGTGGCGGTAACAGAAGAACCTAAAGAAGAAAAACCAGAAGCTCCAATGCCCGGCGGTATGGGTGGAATGTATTAATTGGGGTATAATATATTCACATTAAAATAATCAATATGATCACTATATATATATTAATTGCGGTATTGGCCCTCATCCTGTTTTGGTTTATTGCAAGTTACAACGGTTTTATTCGCCTCATCAACCGGGCAAAAGAAGCATGGGCAGATATTGATGTTCAGCTTAAGCGACGATATGATCTCATTCCAAACTTGGTCAATACAGTAAAAGGATATGCCACCCATGAAAGCGCTACATTTGAAAAAGTAACTCAAGCGCGAGCAGCTGCAATTGGGGCGCAGAATATTCACGACAAAGGCGAAGCTGAAAACATGCTTTCAGGTGCATTGAAATCTCTCTTTGCCGTTTCTGAAGCGTATCCAGATTTGAAAGCCAACACTAACTTCCTTGAACTCCAGCGAGAACTCTCAGATACCGAAAATAAAATCCAGGCCGCTCGACGATTCTACAACGGCAATGTCCGCGATTTGAATACTAAGATCGAATCTATTCCTTCAAATATTGTTGCTGGGCTCTTTAGTTTCGCCAAAATGGAATTCTTTGAACTCGGCGCCGACGAAGCCGCTGCCCGCCAGCCTGTAGAAGTGAAATTTTAATTCACTCATGTCTCACGATATTAAAGATAAGGAGTTGCATAGAATTGCAATTACGGCGATTATTTATCGAGAGGTTGGAGGTGAGAAAAAATATTTAGTCACACAGCGAAGTTTAAGCAAGAAAGCATTCCCGGGAAAGTGGACCGTACCGGGTGGGGGATTAACGATTGATGATTATATTGATACACCGCCGTTCAATAAAGACGGCCAGTGGATCTATTCAGTTGAGAAAGCCCTACATCGGGAAGTTCTTGAGGAGGTTAACTTAATCATGGGACAGCCTGAATATTTGTTGAACGTAACTTTTATTCGGCCGGATAATGTTCCAGTGTTAATTCTCAGTTATTTTGGCCAGTATATTTCAGGGGAAGTAAAAATGGATGAAGATACGATTGCATACAAATGGATCGGTGTTGAAGAAGCCCGAGGAATTGATTTAATTGATGGCATTGCGATGCAGATCGAGAAAGTGGACGCCATCTTGTCAAAGCGGGAAACAAGCGTACAATAGGTTCGTCTATAACTAGACTCAACGCTATGAACATCTATAACGAACAAAGCTCAAATGTGTGGAAGACCTGGGGCCTCATGACCATATTTTTTGTGGTGGTTATTGCAATTGGGTCTGTCTTTGCTCAGGCATGGGGGAATCCAAGTATTCTCTATATTGCAATCGCGTTTAGTGTGTTCATGAATATTTTTAGTTACTGGTTTTCCGACAAAATTGTCTTGGCAATGTACAAGGCTCAGCCTGTGACCAATGAGTCACATCCAGATTTATATAATATAGTAGAAAATCTTTCGATCACTGCCGGCCTGCCTATGCCAAAGGTGTATGTAATTTCAGATCCAGCGCCAAACGCATTTGCTACTGGACGAAATAAAGATCATGCAGCGGTTGCGGTTACATCCGGACTTTTGCAGACATTAAATAAAACAGAACTTGAAGGTGTCATCGCCCATGAATTAGCACATATTGGCAACCGAGATATTTTGCTTTCAACAGTGGTCGTGGTGCTTGTCGGATTTATCGCCATTCTTTCAGATATGTTCTTGCGTTCAATGTTTTGGGGCGGCTCGCGCGACGATGATAATGGCAAGGCCGGAGCGATTTTTGCTATTGTCGGAGTAGTGTTGGCCATTGTTGCACCTATTGCCGTAACCTTAATCCAGTTAGCCATTTCTCGAAAGCGTGAATATCTTGCCGATGCAACCGGAGCATTGCTTACTCGATATCCTGAAGGTCTTGCATCTGCGCTTGAGAAAATTGGTCAGTATGGTGGTAAAGTAAA
>JALYRQ010000012.1:18287-19449 GCA_030855125.1 bacterium
CAGCGCATATGTTTATTTAAATTCCATTTCAGCCAGGACTTTGTAAAAAAGTTGCAGGACTTTTTGCTACGCATCCGCCGATGGAGAGTCGTGTAGCTGTGCTACGAGGTCAGAAAATCTAAGGTTGTGCGTCTTTATTTATAATGCATAAAAATATGAAACAAAAAGGAGCCGTTCGGACAGGCGTTGTTATCGCTGTGATTGTCGGGATTGTTCTTATTATTGGAGTTTGGTTTATGACAAGTTATAACCGCTTGGTTACCCTAAATACCCAAGCTGATACTCAGTGGTCACAAGTTGAAACACAATATCAACGGCGCTTTGATCTCATTCCAAACTTGGTTGAATCAGTGAAAGCGGTCTTGAACCAGGAACAAGAAGTGTTCGGCCAGATTGCTGAAGCTCGTACTCGCTACTCAGGTGCAACAAATGCAGATGATCAGGCAGCAGCAGCCAATGATCTTGAGCAAGGTCTCGGAAGACTTTTGGTAATCATTGAAAACTATCCGCAGCTTCGATCGTCAGAAACGGTGCAGACATTGATGACTCAAATTGAAGGAACAGAGAATCGCATTAGTGTTGAGCGAGGGCGATACAATACCGCTGTTCAGGATTACAACTTAGCAGTCCGCCGATTCCCAGGATCATTATTTGCAGGATTGTTTGGATTTGATGAGCGAACGGCATTTGAAGCGTCACAAGGTGCGGAGAATGCACCAAGGGTACAATTCTAGCTCCGCCAAGATTACCCAGAATGCTGCGCACTTGAAATTTTGTTCGCATAGCATCACAAAATTTAAGTACTTCGCTTTCATTTGGTCCCCATTATGATGTTTCTGAGTAATGAAAAAAATATTCTCAAAATTAATTGTCCTATCTCTAATCCTTGTGCCACTTTTGGCTGGTGCGTACACTAGCCCTGGTTCACCCACTGGCCACGTAAACGACTTTGCTGAATTGATAGATGCACAACAGCAGCAAGAACTCGAAGCAAAACTTAAAAATTATGCAGAAAACACTGGGCATGAGATTGCTGTTGTTACGATTGAATCTCTAGGCGATGATGAGACGGTTGAAACCTATGCGGTAAAACTTTTTGAAGAATGGAAAATCGGGAAAGAAAAAGAAGACAATGGGCTTCTTCTGCTTGTTTCTGAACAGG
>JALYRQ010000003.1 GCA_030855125.1 bacterium
AATTGAAGTGGGTTACGGCTTGGAAGGAGAGGTAACTGACGCAGAGGCAGGAAAGATCATTCGCGAAGTCATTGTCCCGGCATTTCAGCAGGGAGTCTATGCTCAAGGAATAATTGCCGGAGTTGATAAAATTATTGAATCGATCACTACAGATGTTGCTGCTGATGAATCTCAATCGCAGTTTGCCGGAAGTATCGGAAGCTTTCTACCATTTCTCTTTATTCCATTTATCCTGCTGAGCTGGCTTGCAAGTGTCTTTGCCCGATCAAAATCATGGTGGGCTGGCGGAGTTGTCGGCGCGGTTTTAGGATTTATCGCTAGCCGATTTGGTCTAACACTTTTTGCCGTACCGATCATGATCGCTATCGGACTTTTCCTCGACTTTGTTGTTTCGCGCGGTTATAACAAAAGCCGACATTATGATACGCGGCCGCCCTGGTGGACAGGCGGTATGTGGGGTGGAGGAATGGGCGGTGGTGGATTTGGAGGAGGTGGAGGCTTCGGCGGATTTGGTGGCGGCAGTTCAGGCGGCGGCGGATCGAGCGGAAGATGGTAATATAAATCCATATGAAAATAACTAAATTTGGCCATTGCTGTTTACTTATCGGAGAAAAGGGAAAAAGAATTTTGACTGACCCCGGCATGTATTCAACGTTACAAAATGATGTCAAAGATCTTGATCTGATTATGATTACCCATGAGCATACCGATCACTATCACATCGATTCACTCAAAATAATTTTGCAAAATAATCCTCAGGCAAAAATAATTACAAATACTACTGTCGGAGCATTGCTCGATAAAGAGGGGATCACATACACTGTTGTCGAAGAAGGACAAACATATTCTGATTTAGGATTTCCGATTGAGGCATATGGGACAAAACATGCCATGATGCATTCCTCGATTCCATTGAGTAATAATACCGGATATTTTTTCGCTGACAGATTTTTCTATCCAGGAGATGCATTTACTAATCCAAAGCGACCTGTTGATATTTTAGCGCTGCCTGTTGCTGGCCCGTGGATGAAAATTTCAGAAGCAATAGATTATGCCCTGGAAGTAAAACCAAAAATAGTTTTTCCCGTGCATGATGGCATCCTAGTCAATCCAGCACTTCCACATCGTATTCCAAATATTGTACTTCCACAAAACAATATTCAGTTTATTGTCTTGGAAGTTGGCAAGGAAACCGAACTCTAATTATTTAAATCCTAATTTAGTTTTTACCACACGCATTGAATCTTCGAGTGCGGAGATTCTGCCATCGTGACCCGACACAAAACCTTCAAGCCTATCAATTTTGTCAGATAGATTTTGCTCTACTGTATCGATCTTCTCATGTACCAGTTTAAACTCATCTTTTACATCGTCAAAACCACTTTTAACAAAGGTATAAAGGCTTTCTACTAGTTTCTCAAGATTATCAATTTTCTTCTCCATATATTTATTATATTTTACTATGATGGCACTATACCGCAAGTCATTTCAAATCTTCTTAAATAAATCCTAAATATGTGTTAAAAAGGAGTATCCGGAGGCGTCGCATAGTGGTCTAGTGCGCTCGCTTGGAAAGCGAGTAGGGGTAACACTCTCGAGAGTTCGAATCTCTCCGCCTCCGCAAAAAACGAAGTTTTTAAGGTCGACGGAGGGATTCGAAAGCCGGACCTGCGTAGGCATGGAGGAGGGGTCGCGAGATTTTTCAGCAGAAAAATACTTGTGACCGAATCTTTCCGCCTCCGTAGTAAGAAATTAGTATCAGCATGACCCATTTGGCTTAGGGCTGCGGGGCGTCCCACAAACATTCAATTGCATAAAAAAGACCGGTGACACTTTCGAATCACTGGCTTTGTTTTTTGAGAATTCTTACTCAATCCGCCCGAGCGAGCATTGTGTAGGTGCTCGCGACCCGGTGTTGGCGAAGTTCATCGAGAATCCGGTGGATGAGATCAGGATTCAAGACTTTTGTCTGATCAATCTCTTGCCCGCCGGGGTTGAGGTATTGGGAAGGAAAACTCTTGCGGTCCGCGAAATCCTTTGACAGGGCATCATGGATTGACTCGAGCGTTCCTTTGACTGCTTCAATCGCATCCTCAAATTTTTCCGCGAACGGTTGCGAAGTAAGCATTGGTTTGAAGTTGTGGCCAGGGCCACGGAAGATGCCGATGGCAAATCTCGCACCCTCCTTTTCCTGCCCAATGGTGATTTCAAGGTCGCCCGGATTCGTGAAGATTTCCAAGGCGGTAATCATGCTGACTCCCATGATTTTGTCCTTTCTGATTGATGGTTTGGCTGTCTGGTTAGAATACTATCAGAAACCCCTGAAATTGCTAGAAATTGACCATGACCCACACACCTTATTTCAACTTTCAAAATGATGCTAGAATGTTCTTATAGGATCTCATTGCTCTGGTACTGAACCTACGATCCCCGCAAAAAAGACTTGTGACCGAATCTCTCCGCCTCCGCATCGTAATACTATCGTTTTTGCCCTTTTAGCTACATTTAGGGTTATATTTTAAGAAAGGATTTTATACTTCTTTTATAGTAAGGCTATTTACTTCACTTTACTTTTATTGACAAATACAGTCTTTGGTGTTAATATCCGATTTGGAAATCACTCACGAAACCTCAACGAAAGGCTCAAATGACCAAGAACGAAACCCTTTCCAAGTTCCTTCGGGACAAACGGAAAAAGCTCGGTAAGACGCTCCAAGTTGCAGCTGAAGCTGTCGGATGTTGTTCCATCAGTCAGTATCAAGGATGGGAAACACTCGGGCGTCTTCCCCGAGACCCTGAGCGACAAGAAAAGATGGCAGCGCTTCTGGAGGTTACCAAAGACGAACTGCTGGAAAAGGCGGGCATCGGCACCGAAGACCAGCAGAACCTCATACCTCTCATTAAGGCAATCGCTCAATGCAATTGCCAAGTGATGTCCTTTGAGGACATCCGGTTTCTGAACGAAACGCAGGCAGCGTTGGACCAACCGATGTCGCCTGAATTGATTGGGGGACTGATGAAGCACCGCGTCGGTCCGAGCAATGGTCTGGTTACCCCCCCGTGAATCGCGAGTAGGATGAGAACCTGCACTGTAAACGAATAAAAGTCCCTGTGGCAAGCCTACTTGGACTTTTTTCTTTGATTGCCAATTGTTTTATACAAAAGAAGATATATCGACTAAATCCTGCTTCACCTCCTTCCAATCAACAGTTCTAAACGCATCTAACCACTCCCGCCCGGATTTGGTATAATAATAGTATTAACTCATCAATATCATGTTTTCAATATTTCGAAAGCGGCAGGTGGAGAAGGGGTTGGATCTCAAGCGAATAGAATTATTTAGTGATGCAGTATTTGCGATTGCCATCACACTTTTGATTTTGGAAATCCGGGTGCCAGAGCTTTCACCTGAGGCATTGGCTCATGGCGAGTTGAGTCATGCGCTCATTGAGTTACTTCCAAAATTTCTAAGTTACGTTATCAGTTTTGGCATAATTGGAATCTTTTGGATGGGGCATCACATTATGTTTCACTACATTAAACGCGCGGAGCGAGGATTCATGTGGCTCAATGTTTTGTTTCTTATGTCGATCAGTTTTATTCCATTCCCTGCAGGTTTGATCGGGGAGTACAGCAGTGAGCGGCTGGCGGTATTAATTTACGGTGGTGCCCTCTTTGTCTCAAGTATGCTTTTGCTCGCGATGTGGCGTTATGCGGTAAAAGATCGTTACCTTGTCGATCCAACACTCAGCGATGGATTTATTAAAAAATCGACCCGCGTACTTTTGTTTGGTCCGATCTTGTACCTCTGTGCATTTGTGGCCGCATTTTTCAATCCTGTCGTCAGTATTGTTGTATACATTTTAATTCCAATTCTCTACATCATCCCAAGTCCGGTTGATGATCTCATCGACGCACAATAGAAACAGCACTCTCACTTTTTCGGCAAAAGAAAAGCCGGCGAGCGTGGTGCTCGTCGGCGATGGTCTGATCAGAAATGGTCTTGCAAGCCACATCCCTGACCGCAGGCGCCGTCACTCAGGGCGAACTCAGGCCTGAAGTGGACAGCGCTCGGCTGCTGATTCGGGGGCGGCTTTTTCCCCACGGCCTCTGCTTCCAAGCGAGCGAGGAACCTCTGGTATTCGAAGCTGCTTGGATCCTCGTTGTCTGGCGTCACGGATCGGGGCGAAGCGTATAACATGACAGACTTCCTTTCCGCCATTGCGCCATCCACACACGTGGACAGCAGGACTAGGGTAATTGTACGCCTGAGTAGCGGACTCAGCAAGCGTTCCATGTTAATAGACGAGCAAAAGGCTTAAATCATACAGATGAGCTTATACGGAATTTATTCAACAAAATGGGATGCAGCAGGTATAATGGAGAGGAAATTAAAGAGGGATGAAAAGAAAGAATATTATTTTTATGATTGTGATACTTATTGGCTGCGCTGCACTGGCTGCGTATTATTTTGTCTGGGCCAGATCCCTGCCTGCGCAGGCAGGCCGCCCAACCCCCAGCCAAAACAATACGCAGCAGGCAGCTCGTGGTGTAACAAATAATGAGGATATTCAGAACTCAACTTCATCAGCGGAAGAGATTTTAATACAAAAAGTGCAAAAGCAGCCGACACTTAGTGTCGGCTCAACAGTTCTTAATCTTGAAATTGCCGATACTGTAGATGAGCGAACTTTGGGATTATCGAATAGAAAATCTCTGCCGCAGGATACCGGGCTGCTTTTTGTATTTGAAGAATCAGGAGATTGGGGCTTTTGGATGAAGGATATGAATTTTGCTATTGATATGATCTGGCTGGATGAGAATTTTAATGTTGTCGGATTAAAAAAGAATGCTACTCCAGGATCATACCCTCAAGTGTTTAAATCAGGAATGTCGGCAAAGTATGTCTTGGAAACCAATGTTGGGTTTGCTGAGCAGTACAATATTGAAGTAGGAACGCAGCTCAAGCGACCAGACACTATTTGAGAGAAGACTCGCGCAGGCCTGTCGAGGCCGAGCGGAGCAGCAAATCTAGTAAGATTTGACGCGTGCTGAGCGAGAATAATGTCTGGTCGATTGAGCGATAATTTAGTATAATAGGAAATATAATTTAACAATCATATGAAATTACGTGTAGCAATCAACGGGGCCGGACGAATTGGCCGAGCATTTTATAAGGTAGCATCAGCGCGGGAAGAAATTGAAATTGTTGCCCTCAATGATTTGGGAAATATTAAAAACATTGCCTATCTCTTAAAATATGACACTGCCTACAAGAGCAGCGGGCTTGATGTAAAAGTAAAAGACGACACAACGCTCGAGATCAATGGAAAAGAAGTTAAATACTTGAGTGTCAAAGATCCGGCAATATTGCCCTGGAAAGATCTCAATATTGATGTTGTGGTTGAATCAACAGGACTTTTCACCGCATATGAAAAAGCGAAGGCACACCTCGATGCTGGCGCAAAGCGTGTTGTGGTGTCAGCTCCAGTAAAAGACGAACCAACAGGGGATATCAAAGGAGGCACGGTGCTCATGGGCATCAACGAAGATATGCTCGCAACAAATGAGATCAGCTCAAACGCATCATGTACCACAAACGCCGGCAGCCCATTAATGGCAATTTTGCATGAAACGATTGGAATTGAGAAAGCGCTTTTGAACACTGTTCACGCATACACAGCGAGCCAGAGTATTGTTGATGGTCCAAATAAAAAAGATTATCGCGAAGGCAGAGCGGCGGCGCAAAATATTGTACCTTCATCAACGGGAGCAGCAATTGCGGTAACTAAAGTTATCCCAGATCTTGTAGGAAAATTTGATGGAATTTCAATTCGCGTTCCAGTTCCAGTAGGGTCAATTGTAGATATTACTTTCATCGCAAAGCGCGACACCACCGCCGAAGAAGTAAATAGCATTCTCGAAAAAGCTGCTCAAGAAGATCGCTGGAAGAAGACGTTTGCAGTTACTAAGGAGGAACTTGTCTCATCTGACATTGTCGGCAGTCACTACGCCTCAATCGCTGATCTTGCACTCACTCGTGTTGTCGATGGCAATCTCGTTAAGGTAATGGCCTGGTACGACAATGAAATGGGATATACCCACACACTCGTCGACCACGTCATAAAACTCGGCAGTCATATAAAGTAACCCCATCCGTCTGTAGCTTATATGCTACACTACAACAAGCTCATCCGTGATAAAATGCCAGAGGTGGCTCGGAGGCAAGGTAAGCAGATCAAGGTTCGCAATGCCACAACCGACCAGGAGTATTGGTTTTTGCTGAAGAACAAGCTGCAGGAGGAAATCAACGAGCTCGGCCAGAATTCGGATATGGAATCAATTATTGATATAATTGATGTGGTAGAGGCTATTATGAAGTTTAAGAAATATGATCGGAAGATGCTGGATGCGGTCCGCGAGAATAAGGCGATTGAGTACGGTAAATTCAATGATCGGCTGGTGCTTGAAGAATCAGATCAAGAGATCGGTCGTGATCAGAATCAGTTAATTTAGAAACTAACATACTTTTGTGAAGATATTTATTTCATCAGATCACGCTGGTTTTGAACTCAAAGCTCACCTTGTGTCATTTTTACAGATGAGCGGTGATGATGTTGTTGATCTTGGCCCCACTCAATTAAATGTAACCGATGATTATCCCGACACCATTGCGCCGGTAGCAAAAGAAATTTCTGCGGGACGCGCTGATGAAATGGGCATTGTGATCGGACACTCAGGGCAGGGCGAAGCGCTGGTGGCAAACAAATTCAAAAATGTGCGGGCGGGAATATATTACGGCGGACCCATTGAAATTCTGAAACTGCTCCGCGAACATAATAATGCAAATGTATTGTCGCTCGGAGCACATTTTCTTTCAAAAGAAGAAGCCGAAGTTGCCGTTCAGACATTTTTACAAACAGCATTTTCGGGAGATGAACGTCACGTGCGGCGTATCGAAAAAGTTCATGACCTCGAATAATACAATTTAATTTTTATGATCGAAATCATTCCTGCAATAATGCCCGATAGTCTTGATGAAATTTCCGATAAAGCAGGTTTAGTAGCGCCCTATGTTGATATGGTGCAGCTTGATATTATGGATGGCCGATTTGTAAAAGCACGCACCTGGCCCTACTTTGCCAATGATTATTCCTTCGATACGCTGGTGTCTGAAGAAGAGGGACTACCGCTCTGGGACAAAATTGACTACGAAGTTGATCTGATGGTGGAGCATCCAGAAAAAGTTATTCAGAAATGGATCACTGCCGGCGCCAAGCGTATTATTGTGCACATTGAAAGTACTAAGCACATGGCAGATATCGTCAGAGATTTTCGCCAGCGATTTGCATATTCACCCATTCCATCTGAGCGTCTCGTTGAATTTGTATTGGCAATCGGATTAGAAACACCCGTTGATACGATCCTTCCATATTTAGAAGATATTGATGGTGTTCAATTTATGGGCATTGCCCAGATCGGATTGCAGGGCGAGCCGCTCGATGAGCGAGTTATCGACAGGATGAGGGAGTTCCATAATGCTCATCCAGAGGTTATAATAAGTGTTGACGGTGGTGTCACACTCGATAATGCCCGCTTACTCTACAATTCGGGAGCACGACGTCTGGTATCTGGTTCAGGAATTTATAAAAGTTCCAATATCCCGGAAACTATAGAACTCTTCAAAAATGTTTCTTGATATAAAAATTTTAGGCGAACTCGAAAAAAAGGCAAACGACATACGACAGTCACTCATTGAAATGCTGGTTGAAGCAGGCTCGGGACATACGGCAGGACCACTCGGCATGGCAGATGTTTTTACTGCACTTTATTTTTATTTACTAAAACACGATCCTAAAAATCCAGGTATGCCTGAGCGCGATCGCTTGGTCCTTTCCAACGGCCATATTTGTCCGATCATGTATACCACCATGGCTCATGCAGGATATTTCCCAGTTGAAGAATTAAAAACACTTCGTAAATTTAAATCTCGATTACAAGGGCATCCTCACCGCGAATGGCTGCCAATGCTCGAAACGAGTTCAGGACCGCTTGGCTCAGGGCTTTCTCAAGCTGTAGGTATGGCCCTGGCAGACAGAATGGATAATACTCGCTCGACTGATAAGTATATTTATTGTTTGCTCGGTGATGGGGAATTAGACGAAGGTCAAAATTGGGAAGCAATTATGCTCGCAGGCAAAGAAAAATTACGCAATCTCATCGCCATTGTCGATCGAAATAATATTCAAATTGACGGCTTTACCGAGGACATCATGCCGCTCGACTCGCTAAAAGCAAAATGGGAAGCCTTCAATTGGCACGTTCTTGAAATCGACGGCCACTCTTTCGAAGAGATCATTAATGCTGTCAATCAAGCTAAAGCAATCTTCGAACGCCCATCTGTGATCATTGCTCACACTATTCCCGGCAAAGGTGTTCACGAATTCGAACGAAAATATGAATGGCACGGCAAACCGCCAAATAAAGAAGAAGCAGATATGGCGCTCAAAGAACTTCGTACATTAGGAGGAAAAATAAAAAGCGAACATGAATAAAAAAATATCAGCATATAAAATATTCGGAACCTTTATAATTTTAGGTATTTTGGCTATTGTAATTATATATGCTATTGCTCCAGAATGTCCCCTACCAAGTGATCCAGATGGAATATATTGTGGTATTGATCAGATTGTACTAACGGCTCTCATAGGATATCCGCTTATCGGTATTGGTTTGATCGGAAGTGGTATAACATGGTTTGTACACTCACGAGGCGAGACAAAGTCTCCAACTCCTAGTAATGCTGCAAAAAATCTTCTAAAACCTCCACTACTCCTCATTTTAACTATAGTAGGTCTTTTGATTTTGAAAGAACTTTTTGGGTTATAATTATAATATGATCAACCCACTAACGTAACAATTTCAGATAGAATACTTTAAAAAGATTTTATCTCTGCTGAGTACACTTTCATAATGAAAGTGATCAAGCGATTTTTGGAATGGATTAGATTAAAAGAGAAGTTACACATGATTGTCTATAAACCGCCACTTTTTAATGAAGGTGAAATATGGTGGTGCAGCATAGGAGAAAATGTCGGAAGTGAAATAAATGGCAAGAGCATGTTATTCTCCAGGCCGATACTTATCTATAAAAAATTTTCTTCCACGACATTCATGGGGATCCCCACAACTTCTCAGGATAGAAAGGGGAGTTGGTATGTTGAGATTACACTTGGTAAGAGAAAAAGTACTATAATTTTAAATCAAGCACGTGCTCTTGATTATAAGCGCCTTTCCTCTAAGCTTGGCCAACTTGATGCATTGGAAATGAATTTAGTTCGAACTAAATTCACGAATCTCTATATATAAAAATTCCCCTCTTGCGAGGGGCCGTGGGAAATTCCCAAAAGTACCTTTATTTTAGCAAATTATGCTTCCGTGTCAAATTATTAGGATTTCCCCATACCGCTCCACTCATGTAGAGCAAAGTGGGGTATAATTGGATATATAGTTTATGATCAACCCACTCGCAAAACTTAATCCGAAGATATTTGAAAATGATGTCGAACAGGTGCCGATTCGAAAGGGATTTGGCGAGGGTTTGGTTAAGGCGGGGGAAGAGAATCCAAATGTTGTTGGGTTATGCGCCGATTTGACTGAATCAACCCAGATGCATTTGTTCAAAGCAAAATTTCCAGAGCGATTTGTTGAGATTGGAGTGGCAGAACAAAATCTGGCATCAGTTGCATCAGGAATGGCGGCGATGGGAAAGGTTCCTTTTATTACTTCTTATGCAATGTTTAGTCCGGGAAGAAATTGGGAGCAGATTCGTACTACCATTGCCTACAATGACCGGCCGGTAAAAATTGCCGGATCTCATGCAGGAATTTCCGTTGGTCCCGACGGGGGAACACATCAGGCAATCGAAGATATCGCTATTACTCGAGTCATTCCGCGCATGGTGGTGATCTCTCCTTGTGACGCCATCGAAGCTCGCAAGGCAACCATTGCTGCGGCCAAAACAAATACTCCGGTATATCTCCGCCTCGCTCGTGAGAAAACTCCGATTATTACCACTGAAGATACGCCATTTGAAATTGGCAAAGCCCAAGTATTTTTTAATGCAGTCACCGGCAAGCCCGATGTTGGCATTATCGCCACAGGCGCACTCCTTCATAAAGCATTAAAAGTTGCTCAAGAGCTCGAAAAAGAACGCATCGCTGTGACAGTGATCAATCTCCCAACGATTAAACCACTTGATATAAAAGCTATTATCCGTTTGGCAGAAGATGCAAAAGCAATTGTCACGGTTGAAGAACATCAAATCGCTGGGGGCATGGGCTCAGCAATTGCTGAAGTTTTGGCAGAACATGTGCCTGTACCGATCGAGTTTGTTGGTGTTCGTGATGCATTCGGCCAGTCAGGAAAACCTGAGGAACTCATTGAGCACTTTGGTATGGGTGAATCTCATATCAAAGAGGCGGTCAAAAAAGTCTTGAAACGCAAAATAAAATAATCAAATAAAATAATAAAGTGCTAACATGCATTCTCCAGATCCTTTCTCGAAGGAAATATTAAAAACACTGCGCAATCACATTTGGCAGCATATATTTCGATCCTCAGCAGTACTGATGTATATCTTTACTCTTGGGTACCTGGTCTGGTGTCTCATTGTTCTTGCAAAATTCGGGCCAAATCCTTGGCTTTTTCTTTTTCCTTTTATTGTTGTGCTATTCATTTATTACTATTCCGTTGAGCGGGCGCATCGAGTGTTGCTCAAAGAATTTGCAGCGCTTAACACATTTAAATATGAGAGGGTAAGCGATCCGCGCTTGCTTGAAGGTACCGTATTTAAACAGGGGCACAGCCACCGTATGCATCAGGTGGTGAAGGGGACCTTTGTTCATCATCCATTTACGCTATTTACGTTTGAATATGCAACCGGCTCCGGTAATCAGGCTCGAGAATATGCTTCAACTATTTTGGAACTTGATCTTGAAAAGCAGTTGCCGCATATTGTAATGGTTTCAAAATATCATAAGCAGCGAAGTACCTTGGCTATGGTTATGCCGATCGTTCACGCTGGCAGCGATGGATTCCCCATGCATATCGACGGCACAACAGCCTTGTCTGTTGAAGGGACATTTTATAAATACTTTGATCTACATATAACTTCAGGACATGAGCTTGAAACGCTCGAAATTTTTACACCAGATCTCATGGAGGATCTTATTAATCATGCCTCAAAATATAGTATGGAAATGGTAGATGATAAAATATATATTGTTTACGGTGATATCATTACTGACATTAGAGAGCTTCAGGCAATGTATGATGTAGCACAAAAACTTTCAGAACGCATGGCTTTCTTTTTGCAAAAGAAACAGGAAGTGTGGGTACAATAGTCGTACTGAAAGTTAGATCTTCTTCGGCTGATAGTCTTGAGGTGCGTTTTTTAAATACTCTTCAAGTTTTTCTCGAGGCAGGAGTCCTTCTTGTGCTCCGATCTTCTGAACCACTGACATTGAGTTAACCGGCCCCCATTTAATTGCTTCACCAAGCGGCATGCCCAAAGCAAGCGCTGAAGTTAATGTTGATGCAAACGCATCGCCGGCTCCGGTTCGCTCAAACGGGTCGTGTGGATAAATCGGCATAAACCAGCTTTCATTTCCATCAAATGCATACGCACCGTTGATACCGTCTGTGATGACAACATGCTTTGGTCCCAATTCTTTAAGCTTTGCCATCAATACTTTTATGTCAGACTCTTCAGAATTTAATATTCGCTTAGCTTCTTCAACATTGCAGAAAAATACTTCAGTATGAGCATAAATATCTTTTAATGCTTCGGTGCCCATCTTGATCTGAAATGTTCCTGGCTGGAAGGCGAGTTTCACTTCAGGATTTGCAATTAAGTATTGTGAGATCTGATTGTGATATTCTTCTGTCCCTGCGCCTAGAGAAGTAAGGTATATCCACTTTGGAGCAGGCATGACATTGGGCCAGGTGTAGGTATAGTGCTCATGATTAACGAGGATGGTTCGTTCGACGCCATACCAAAGGACATAGTGATAGTTTGTTTTTTTGCCTTCCTGCATTTCGATGTAATCCGTATTCACGTTATCAGCCTGCATTGTTTCAATACACTCTTTGCCGTATTGATCATTGCCGACATAGGTCACAAGACCAGCTTTGAGTCCAAGTCGGGAAGCCGAGACTGCCGCATTGGCACAATTACCGACACCTTTAACAATCGTTACTGAATCAAAGGGAACTTTATCTCCAAAAGAAATACAGAGTTCTTGTCGTTCATGATTAACACAGTCTTTTACTTCCGCCTCACTTAATTTAATAAATGCATCCGTTACAATGTCGCCGATTGCGAGAAAATCTAATTGGTTATCCATCACCCTATTGTAATCGGTCTTTCAAACTGTGTAAA
This sequence comes from bacterium, assembly GCA_030855125.1. Classification (GTDB taxonomy): domain Bacteria; phylum Patescibacteriota; class Minisyncoccia; order Phycocordibacterales; family JAKAEA01; genus JAIFWI01. The sequence goes on from JALYRQ010000003.1 coordinate 12,443, forward strand.
ACTATTTTGTGTGAAAACGATTTAAGCTCTACAATAGAGATACTATGAAAAACTATAATAAAAAGAGATTAAAGCGTGTGTTACCGGTAGTGATTATTGTTTTGGGGCTTTTTGGTGGTTACTATTATTTCATGGCAGGCAAGGGACCTGTTGTTCAATCAGAGGTTGCGTCATACACCTGGACAGCGTCAAAAAACACAGCACTCGGATATGAACTCTCATATCCAGAAGGGGCTATGACATACAAACCAGGTACCGTTGCAGAAACTGGAATGCTCAATCCAAACAAGAAGATCAAAAAGGATCGATTTGTGGTTAGCTCAGATTATATAAAAGGTACCAACCTTGCCTCTGATTCAGGGGTAACTATTGAAGTCTATGATTCTACCCAGTTGTGCCAGGCAGAATATGTTCCTGAAAATTTTGCAGCAAGTCCTGTTCAGACTATCAATGGCAAGACATTTTCTACAGCCTCTTCACAGAGCGGTGCAGCAGGCAACTTCTACCAACACACGCTCTTTAAGACAGTCCACGAAGGCAAGTGTTATGTAGCGATCGCAGTTACTCATACCACCAATGTCGGTGCGTATCCAGCTGGAGAGGTGATCGAATATAACAAAGCCGAGCTCATGGAACTCTACACTAAGCTTATATCTACATTCAAAGTTGGTGTGCTAAAATAGGAGGATGAAATCATTACGCGAATATATTGCTGAGGCAGAAGCAAAGAAAGTAGCTATTGGTCACTTCAACATTTCAAATCTTGAAGGAGTCTGGGCAGCTTTTAATGCCGCAAAGAAACTCGATGTACCGGTCATTATCGGGGTATCAGAAGGAGAGCGTGATTTTGTTGGAGTACATCAAATTGCTGCAATTATTAAAAGTATTCGTGAAGAACACCAGTTCCCAATATTTCTCAATGCCGATCACACCTATTCGTTTGAAAAGGTGAAGCAGGCTGTGGATGCTGGTTTTGATGCGGTCATTGTCGATGGTGCCCAGCTTTCATTTGAAGAAAATGTAAAGATGACCAAGCAATGTGTTCAGTATGCCAAGAGCGTAAATCCAAACATGTTGGTAGAAGGAGAATTGGGATACATCGGCACCTCTTCAAAACTCCTTGATGCACTCCCAGAAGGTGTCACAACATCCGGCGAAGGTTTAACCCACCCAGATCAGGCAAAAGAATTTGTGCAGGCAACCGGCGTTGATCTCCTTGCTCCAGCAGTTGGTAATGTCCATGGCATGATGAAAGTCGGCAATGATCCTCGATTAGATATTGCCCGCATTAAGCAAATCAGGGAGGCAGCAGGCGTGCCACTTGTTTTGCATGGCGGTTCAGGCACCGTTGATCAGGATTTCACTGATGGAATTCATAATGGCATCGCTATTGTGCACATTAATACCGAGCTCCGGGTGTCATTCCGCAAAGGTCTCGAACTGGCTCTCCAGGAACATGCCGATGAGATCGCCCCTTACAAATATCTCAAACCTGCCCTTCAGGCAATGCAAAAAACTACCGAGGATCGGTTGAAGTTGTTTAACAATATTGCTTAAACGTAACCACCCCTTAATCCCCGCCTTGGAATAGGCGGGGAGACACCCCTCATTTTCCAAGGAGGGGTAAGGGGTGGTAGTTAAATTTGCAATTTCTTATTAAATAGTTATAATGTCCCCCATGCTTACACTAGAGTACAAAAAGCGCCAGACAGCTGAAAAATTGCCAACTCTTCGAAAAGAGGGCTTTGTTCCTGCTGTTTTTTACGGCCCAAAAGAGGAAACAACCTCAATTTCTATTAAAGAATCAGATTTTAAGAAGGTTTGGAAAGCAGCTGGAGAGTCTTCAGTTGTTATCCTTAAAGGAGAGGGTGAAGAGCACGAGGCTCTTATTCAGGAAGTAGATTCACATCCTGTATCAGGCCAGCCACGACACGCAGACTTTTATGTTATTGAAAAAGGAAAGAAAGTTCAGGTTAACATTTCGCTCGAATTCGAAGGCGTATCTCCAGCGGTGAAAGACCTCGGCGGATTGCTCATTAAGGTTGCTCACGAAGTTGAGATCGAAGCGATGCCAAAGGATCTTCCTCACGAACTCAAAGTAGATATCGCAACACTCGCAACGCTCGACAGCCAGATCCTTGCTCAGGATATTAAACTTCCCGCAGGTGTTGTATTGCTTACTGGTCCAGAAGAAGTTATTGCTGCTATCTCAGTAGCTGTAGAGGAACCGGTGGATGCTCCAACACCAACACTCGAAGATATTGAAGTTGTCGGCGCTAAAGGCAAGGATGAAGAAGCTGCTGCTGAAGGAGACGAGACATCTAAAGAATAATTGGTATAATAGAGATATATGCGAAGTATATTGTTAGCAGGGATAACCTGTAGTTTAGTATTTGCCTTTGTTTTTAGCCCAATTTCTAATATAATAACCCTACCAATTGCTCAAGGTGAGACGGTAGAGGAGAAGGAAGCTCGGCTCCGAGCGGAACTCGATCAGGTCCTAAAAGACATCCAAGCCCAGCAGGGGATTTTGGACGAAGAAAGGAAAAAAGGTAAATCCATTGAAGGAGATATCGCTATTTTGACTGCCCAAATTAATAAGGCCAAGCTCAATATCCGCGCTAAGAATTTGGCGATCGAAGGTCTTGGAAAAGACATTACATCAAAAACACGGGAGATCGGAATTTTGACCGACAAGATTGATGAGAACAGGGAATCATTGGCACAGCTTATTCGCAAGACCAATGAAATGGATACCTACACCCTGACCGATGTGGTGTTAAGTAACAATGATATTTCAGAATTTTTCTCAGATGTTGATGCATTTAATACAATTAAAGAATCTATTCAGGTTAGTCTCGGCTATATAAAAGAATCAAAGAACGAAACCGAAACTGCAAAGCAGGCCCTCGACCGAAAGCGTTCAGAAGAGATCACCGCCAAAATTTCAATTGAAGCCGAAAAAGCAAAAATAGAAAAGAGTGAAAAAGAAAAAGCCTATCTTTTAAGTTTGAGTAAAAAAGAGCAAGCCAATTATCAGGGTGTGATCACTAAAAAGAGTCAGGAAGCCGCTCGGATCCGCGCTGCGCTTTTCTCACTTCGAGATACTGCCGCAATTCCATTCGGTGATGCGCTTGAGTTTGCGACCGCGGCTGGCAAGGCAACGGGTGTACGGCCGGCATTCCTCCTTGGAATTCTGACCCAAGAAAGTAATCTCGGACAAAATGTTGGTTCATGTTACATGAATGATCCAGTAACCGGAAATGGCAAAAGAATTGCAACCGGCGCATTTGAAGATGGGGTGATGAAACCAACCAGAGATGTGGCGCCATTCTTGCAGATCACCAAAGAGCTCGGCCGAGATCCATTTACTACCCGCGTATCGTGTCCGTTTAGTACCGGTTACGGAGGAGCGATGGGCCCGTCACAGTTTATTCCTTCAACCTGGATAATGTTTAAAGCTCGCATTGGTCAGGCTCTGGGTGTCGCAACGCCTGACCCATGGATTCCAAAGCATGCATTTATGGCCTCAGCGATTTATCTCGCTGACCTTGGAGCCGGTACCGGCGCATATGCCGCAGAGCGAAACGCAGCCTGCCGATATTACTCGGGCCGCGCCTGTGACGCTCGCGCTCCCGCTAATACCTTCTATGGCGATCAGGTTATGACCAAAGCCAATAATATTCAGGTAAATATGATCGATCCGTTGTCGGGAAATTAAACTTGCAGCCAGGCTATCTTTCTGATATAGTATCCCCACTATGAAAGTTGATACACACCCAAAATACAACTCAACCGCAGAGGTAGAATGCATGTCATGCAAGAATACCTTTAAGGTGGGTTCTACAAAGGATAAGCTTGTTGTTGAAATTTGCAGCAACTGCCATCCATTTTATACAGGAACCGAGAAGACCCTCGACGCCGCAGGTATGGTTGATAAGTTCAAGAACCGAATGGCGAAGGCGCAGCCGAAGAAAGCTAAATAGCGAGACAAAAAAACCCGCAAGTTGCGGGTTTTTTGCTATACTTAAAACATGGCCGACATAGAATCCTACAAAAAAAATCACAAAACAACATATCTTGCTGATATGTATATGAAACTTGAAAAGGACGAAGCGGAGACTCAGGCAATGCTTGCGGCGGATCCTTCGATGGCCGAACTCGTGCAGGGAGAACTCGAAAATATTAAATCACAGAAAGATGAATTGATGCGGCAGATGGAGGAGATTGTTGAGTCAGAAAAGGTAGAAGAGGCACTTCCTAATGAAGTAGTGATGGAAGTTCGCGCTGGCGCAGGAGGGGATGAAGCCTCACTTTTTGCTGCAGAACTGGCAGAAATGTATTCACGTTATGCCGAACGAAATGGCTGGGGCGTCCGCAAGCTTGATGTCTCAGAATCAGATCTCGGAGGGTTTAAGGAAGCTTCATTTGAGATCCGCGGCAAGGATGTCTACAAGAAAATGCGCTATGAAACCGGCGTGCACCGGGTGCAGCGTATTCCGCATACCGAAAAATCTGGAAGAGTACATACCTCAACCGCATCTGTGGCAATTATGCCGATTCGAAAGTTTTCAAAATATGTCATTAACCCCGTTGATATTGAAATTGAAACCTCACGCGCTGGAGGCAAAGGCGGACAGAACGTCAACAAAGTTGAATCGGCTGTACGTTTGATTCACAAGCCAACAGGCCTGTGGGTCCGCTCAACCGCAGAACGCAGCCAGAATGCCAATAAGGAGCTTGCAATGTCTATTTTGCGCTCTAAATTGGAAACGCTTCAGGAAGAGCAGGAAGCCAAGAAACACGCCGCTGAACGCAAAGATCAAATCGGCACCGGCGACCGCTCAGAAAAAATCCGCACCTATAATATTCTCCAAGACCGCCTGACTGATCACCGCATCAAACGCTCATGGCACAATCTCGAAAAAATCATGGTGGGTGAAATCGATGACATCATCGATGCAATGACTCAGCCTATTGACCCAAATGCTAAAGATGAGGATGAGTAAACCTCACCCCTCTCCAAAGGAAAGGGGAATAAAGATGCTTTAATTATTCCTTCCCTTTGGGGAGGATAGGTGGGGTCCCCTGTGTTATACTTAAAGCTGAGCTTAACATCTTATTTATTTTCATGAATCAAAAACGATATTGGTTAAGAGGGGCAGTAATTGGAATTATAATAAGTTTGATAATTTCTGTGACTGATTATTTTGGAGACCCCCCATTTATCTTGTTCATTGGATATTACGTTTTTCTTGTGGTTTTTACAATCATTTCAGAAGGTATGGGATATAAAACATGTTTTATGGAGATAAACGAATGTGATTCAGATATTTCGTTATTGGTACTTTTCGTTAGTAGTATTATATTCTTTGTACTTATTGGTTCACAAATAGGCTCGATATACGGTAAATTTAAGAATCGAAAGAAGGCCCAACTAGGCCTATAAAACGGCTTGCCTTCGAAATAATCCTGTGTTAGGATAGACCACACTATGGCAGAAGAAAAAGTTGTATTGAATCCAGAGATCGAACGCATGTTTAAAGCAGGAGCGCATTTTGGCCTTCTTAAATCACGCCGACACCCCTCAGTAAAGTCCCTTATTTTCGGGGCTAAAAACCGTGTTGAGATCTTTGACCTGGAGAAAACCAAGGATTACCTCGACCGAGCAAAGGAATTCGTAAAGACTATCGGAAAGAACAACGGGATGATCCTTTTTGTTGGTGGCAAGAGTGAAGCTCAGGACGCAACCCGCAAAACAGCCGAATCTCTGGGTATGCCGTACGTTGCAGGACGATGGATTGGAGGTACTTTCACAAACTTCCCAAACATTCGAAAGCGCGTTGAGCGACTCGAAATGCTTACCGATCAGAGAGAAAAAGGTGAACTTGCAAAATACACCAAGAAAGAGCGTCTTTTGATCGACCGAGAAATTGAAAAATTAAACAGATTTTTTTCGGGTATCACACCAATGAAAGAATTACCAAAGGCTATCTTTGTGGTAGACTCAAAACATGAGCATATTGCGGTGACTGAGGCTCATAAAGTAGGCATTCCTGTTATTGCATTGAGCGGCTCCGATAATAATCTCAAAGATGTAGAATTTTCAATTCCTGGCAACGACTCATCAATTTCAAGTATCAAATTCTTCCTCGGCGAAATCGCTGCAGCGTACAAAGAATCAAAATCTACAAAATAATTAGTTTTAGTATGGCAATCACAACAGAAACTATTAAGGAGCTTCGTGACAAGACCGGTATCTCTGTCATGCAGTGTAAAAAGGCGTTAGAAGAAGCAGGAGGAGACATGGAGAAGGCCCTCGCTATTCTCCGAGAGAAGAGTAAAGACATGGCATCGAAGAAGGCTGACCGAGAATTCGGTGCTGGAGTAGTTCAGTCATATGTTCATTCTTCAGCAACTATTGGCGCAATGGTAGAACTCGTGTGCGAGACTGACTTCGTATCAAAGAATCAGGAATTTGTTACTCTCGCTCGAGACATTGCAATGCATATTACTGCAGCCCAACCTGAATTCTTAAAAGTTGCTGACGCTTCAGCTGAGGCACAGCAAGATCCATCTTTTAAAGATCGTGTCCTTTTGGAACAGCCGTTTGTTAAAAATCCTGATATCACCATCAATGGCCTTATTGACGCAGCAATGCAGAAATTTGGTGAAAAAGTTGAAGTAGCTCGATTCGTGCGATTCTCAGTTCTTGAGAAATAGTATGACACTTTGGTTTACATTGTTCATTGTTTCAGGCGCAGCAATAATTCTCTTTATTGTTATTAAACGTATCCAGGCAAAATTTAAAGTACTTTTATTTTGGCCGGAAGCGCGCAATCGGCTTGATGCTCGAATGCAGGACTATAAGGTAAAGGTGATCGAATTCTTTCAGAGAGAGGAAATTGCATCACAGGCTTTCTACTTAAAGTATGTTGTACAGCCGCTTAAACAGCGTTTGGAGGCTATTGGCGGCAAGATGGATACCTGGCGGATTGTTCAGTCGGTAAAGGGCAAGAAAAACATTGTTGCTGGCGATAAATCAACATTCTTTATGAATGACGGTTCATCGTTCCGCAATAGGTTTCGTAGATAAAAAAAGTGTGCTAGGATATTCGTACTGTCGTTAGGGCAGAGATTGCCGACTTAGCTCAGTTGGTAGAGCAACTGTTTTGTAAACAGTAGGTCCCCAGTTCGATCCTGGGAGTCGGCTCCATATATGTATTCATTTTTTAAAGGACGCTACACAGTACTTTATACACTCCTCGTTATTGTGGCGCTCATAATTCTATTCTTTGCAGTTCGCAAGGATACGTATAATAATGATTCAGCCATTACTATCATCCTGGCTCCGCATACCAGCGATGTCATGACATCAGTATCTGATCTTATTTCCTTAGGAAAAGATAAAACCATTGCTGCGGTATTTTTTGTAGGAAATCCAGAAGCCGGCACTACGACATTGCCAGCGCTTACAACATTTAAACATGTTGAACTGCGAGATTTTGCCTACACTGATCCAGCAGGGAATGACCAAGCTTCGTTGGTCCAGACTGATATATCAAAAGACATTCAAACACTTATTGCTAGTGCCGGCGATAAAAAAATAAAGGTGTATGCACCTGCACTATATACTGCGGAGATAACGCATCCGGCACATGCACTCCTTCATAATGCGTTTATTGATGTTGTCCGAAGCTATCCAAATGAAAATGTAGAGTTTTATATTTATGAAGATCAGCCCTACGCAGGCACATTCTTTAGATCATCACCAATGTCACTCCAGCGAAATTTAGAAAATACTTCTGGTTTAGTTATCGAAAAAGTAGACAGGTACTATCGAGTTTCTCCGTACTAATTTACTGCATTAATGTATTGCTTGGGTTCGAGAATATAGAGTTTACAATCATAGATCTCTTTATAGAAGAGGCGAGTTTGCTGCTCGATCTTATTTGTCACTGATGCGCGGGCATTAGGGCAGGTAGCAGGATCTTCGCAGACAAGTTCACAGGTATTAAGTGCAATAAAGTTTACCTGGGTTTTAAATTCATCAAATATTTTGTCGGCATGTTCCCAGGTGCTCGGAGCAGCTTTAATTGAAACGTTTGAGAATGCCACAACCTGCGGTGATGAAGTCATTAATGTTTGATTACCTTTATCTTTAAAATAGCTGATGTAGGCTTTGTAGTCGGGATTAATATGGATCGATGAGCTATAGTTAGTATAGACATAGCCGCAGACACCGAGCATGAGAAGCGTAATTCCCACAACTGCAATGTGATAGGCAAAACGAAACTGCAGCCGACGGATAATGTGGGTAAAACCGTAGCCCGCAAGCAAGGCAACATAGGGGAGAAAGGCCAGACCATAGCGAACTTCCTGATGACGGGTATGACTAAAGTATCCGCCAAGAATAATGACAAACAACAGTGTGGCCAGAATAATCTTGGTGTGTGGAAACACCTTTCTTTTAAACGCGACTAAGATGAGCGGCACTATCGCAAATATCAAAAGGGGATTTTGGCCCAAGAGTCCTTTTACATAATATAAATAATCTTGTGGTCCTGCATGAACGGATTGTGCGGCAACCGTACTGCCCGTAGTGATCGGATACAGCGGATCCTGGAATTGAATATAATTGCTGATTAAAAATGGGACAATAAGTACTGCAGCTCCAATACCAAAGAGTAATATATTCTTTACTTTTCCAGACAAAAGCCAAATACTTGCTGCGAGCGGAACGACTGCTAATATCTGAGGGAATCTGAAAAGGAATGCTAAGGCTAAGGTTATACCTGACCAGAAATATTTTTTCGTGATAATGAGATAAAAGGCAATAACCGTAAACAGGGTTGAAGGAACATCCGTGAGAGGATAGTTGGTAAACATGATTGTCATTGGCGTAAATCCGACCAATATAGCCGCATATACCCCGGAATGCTCTTCAATAGCCTCACCGATCTTGTAGGTAAACCAGATCAATGCGAGCCCCGCGATAACCATCAGGATCTTGCCGACAATGAGCGGATCAAGACCAATTTTCCAGACTGAGCCCAAGATAAGGGGCAGGAGAATAGGTCTGAATGGTTCCCAAATGCCAATAACACCGCCGCTGAAAATATATTTACCGATACCAACATACATTGCAGTATCCCACCAAATAATCGTTGGGATAATGACATACCATACACGGACTATGAGCGAAATGATGAGAACAAAAAAGATCATGTGGTGGTTGCGTGAGCTTTTAATAGAGGAATAACAATTCCTTCCATATCATTGAGACTAGTAAATGGGACATAGACTTTTCCGTTAATATCGATGATTGGCGGAGTTCTTGGAATATTGTGGGTGCTGATGAGTGTTTGTACGGCAGGCAGATCAACATCATAGTCAAAGCTGTAGGTTTCGATCTGAGGGTAATTATCGCGTATAGCCTGGACAATAAATTCCTGGCGCTGACATTCATCACAATTGTTGCGAGAGTAGAAATACAGAATGAATACATTGTTAAATCCACACTGGTCGCTCATGCGTTTGGTCAAAAGATAGTCTCGGATCTGGAGGAGGGAATAGTAGCGCTTAAGTCGGAATACTTCAGGATCACTCAGTCCAAGCTGACCCTCAAGAAAAGCAAGCTTTGAACTGAGGCTTTGCAGCTGCTTACGGATATCTGATTTGTTAAAGCTTGCACAAGATGATTCTTCAATAACATCAAACTGGGTTTCAAACGAAAGGATCTGGATCGCGATCTCATCCTCGATGCTTCGTAACTCCTGGGTTTTTTTATTATTTAAATAATTTGAAATAACAAATGCTCCGATAAAGATGAGCAACGTGATAGCAAGGGTCACAATATAGAGTTTTGTTGAGACAGGTTTCATTATCGCCAGCTGGTTGTTTTTGCTAAGACCGCGTTATAGAGAGACTTGAGAACCCAGAGCGGAGAAATGATCGGGAAGATCAGAAAATAAATAAAGACGCGCTGAGGATGCATCGGTTCTTTGGTAAGTTTCTGGGCAGTGTAGATCAAACTGAACATCAGGAAGAATACAAAGATCAATAAGAAGATATTGAGTTTTGTGCTGACATAAAAGAGACTGAACTCTATATCAGGCCAGCGGAACCCAACGGTCCGCCACTGAATAAATTTTGTCTGAACAAAAGTCATGATATTTTGAAGGAAAAAGAAAACACTAAATACAACGCCGATAATAAGGGCAAATGCAGTTGGAATGGTGAGCATGCCGATGTTGCCGTACTTTCGATTGAGGAACAGAAATTTGTAATCCCAGACGTTACGCAGAAAACCATGAGTCCAGCGGACGCGTTGACGATAGAGTTTGTAAATAGTATTTGGGCCCGTGGTATAAACCCAAGCATTGTGAACGTTCTCAATTTTGAGGTGATGTGCTTGCATACGGAAAGCAATTTCCATGTCTTCAGTGTTATGAGCCTTTCGGAACATACCAATTTGATCAAAAAGTTTTCGGCGGAAGATGGTGAATGGCCCTGGTGTGACGTGAATGGCACCGAGGATCGCCATAACTTTTTTAACTAAAATACCGAACAAGTATTCAACACTCTGAACACTCTGGATCAAGGTTTTTGGGTTGTGAATCTTCATTGCTGGGGTAACAGCCATTGCTTCCGGGTCATCCATAAAGACGCAGGCAATTTTCTTCAAACTATCTTTTTCAACAAATGAGTCGGCATCGAGACAGCCGATAAGGTCGGTGGTAGCACGCTCAATCGCATAGTTAACTGCAGTGTGCTTGCCGCCATTTTCTTTATGATACATTTCGATCTGGGCGTATTCCTGTTTATAGGTCTGCATGATGTTCCAGGTATTGTCGGTACTGCCGTCATCAACAACCACGATCTTAAGCTTATCCTGAGGATAATTGAGGGCCAGGAGCGATTTAATGGTGCCACCGATAGTTGTTTCTTCATTCCAAACAGGCACAACAATAGTAACTGATGGATATTCTCCAGTACGTTCAAAAGAGCGACCTTCGTCTGCTTTGATGATTTTCCGATGCACTATATAGGTAAATAGGATAAAAACTTCAAAGTATATACCTACAAAGAGAAAGAAATAGACAAAAATGTGTTGAAAGAGATCCATACCGATTTTTCCATACAATAGCACAACTTAGCCGTTTTTACAATACTTGAGACATACTATATAATCGAGAGTATGTCTGGACACCTGCACCCTATAACGACGGCAATTCGCGATATTTACGCCATATTTAAAAAGATGGGTTTTGAGATGGCTTTGGGCCCAGAGCTTGAAACTGAATTCTATAACTTCGATGCACTTAATGTGCCAAAAGATCACCCTGCCCGCGACATGCAGGATACCTTCTGGATTAAGACGGACAAGCAAGTATTACAAGCTGAAAGAAGTACTCGGCCGGTCATGAGAACACATACATCACCGGTCCAGATCCGCTACATGGAGTCACATAAACCACCGTATCGGATTATTGTGCCGGGAAAAGTATTCAGAAATGAAGCGACTGATGCGACACACGAAGCCCAGTTCTTTCAGGTGGAAGGATTGGTCATTGATAAGAATGTATCGCTGGCGGAATTGAAAGGCACACTCGATACATTTTTCAAAGCATATTTTGGACCGGATGTTGAAACACGTTTTCGGCCAAGCTTTTTCCCATTTACTGAACCAAGTGTGGAAATTGATATTCGTTGGAAAGATACATGGCTTGAGGTAATGGGTGGAGGGTTGGTTCATCCAAAAGTTTTGGAAGCATCAGGTGTTGATTCAAAAGAATACAAAGGATTTGCTTTCGGCGGAGGAATCGATCGTCTGATTATTTTAAAATACGGCGTCGATGATATCCGGCAATTTTATTCAGGTGATCTGCGGTTCGTGCATCAGTTTTAGTTTCGCAAAAGTTATGTAATTTTCAGGTCCTCGGGTCCAGTCACCAGACCATGAAAATTCCAAAACTTTTGCTTCACATACTATGAAAATCTCATACAATTGGCTTCAAACATATTTCACAGATAAATTACCGGCGCCAAAAGAATTGGCCGAGCTGATTACTTTTCACGCATTTGAAATTGAAGGCGTTGAACAAGCCGGTGCTGATACCGTGCTTGATATTAAAGTTCTGCCTGACCGCGCTCATTATGCACTCTCGCATCGTGGCCTTGCATATGAAGTTTCTGCGATCACTAAAATCCCATGGCACGAAAAAGATCACTATCCTGCTGAAGTAACGTCAGACAAAAAAGTTTCAGTCAGCGTTGAAGATAAAGAGCTCTGTCTGCGCTATATTAGCCGATACATTGAAAATGTGAATGTTACAGAGTCTCCTGTGTGGCTTAAACAGTGGCTCGAGGCTGTGGGACAGCGTTCGATAAATACCATTGTCGATGCAACAAATTTTGTCATGCTCGATCTCGGTCAGCCGCTCCACGCATTTGATGCCGATAAAGTAAAAGGCGGAATAACCGTGCGACGAGCAAAGCAAAGTGAAAAAATTACAACGCTTGATGGCCGGGAAATTGAACTTGATAGTGCAGTTATGGTTATCGCTGATGATGAAGGCCCGCTTGCTATCGCTGGAGTAAAGGGAGGCTCAAGAGCTGCAGTAACCGAAATGACAAAAAATATTATTTTAGAGTCAGCAAGCTTCAATGCATCTTTTGTCAGAAAGGTTTCTCAAAAAGTTGGTATTAGAAACGACTCATCAAAGCGATTTGAAAATAGTGTTCCACCTGAGCGGGCACTTCGGGCAATGGAGGAAATCACCGCGCAGATTGTTGAGATGTCGCCAGAGGCAAAAATTGGGGCAAATACTGATATATATGGGCATCCATTCAAGGAAAAGACTCTCGAAGTAAGTAAGATAGAAATATATAAATCCCTTGGAATCGAAGTACCTGAAAGCGATATCGATGCTATTTTAGGCCGGCTGCATATTTTGTATACAAAAAAACATGATCACTATATTTTGACCATCCCGCGTGAACGATTAGATTTGGTTATACCAGAAGATCTCATTGAAGAGATCGGCCGCATCTATGGATATCTTAATATTAAAGGTGTTGAGCTTCCGCATGATCGCTCTGTTCCAAAAATAAATAAATTATTTTATTATGCAAATGTAGTTCGTGATGTGCTTACTAAACATGGTTTTTCTGAAGTGTATACCTATTCACTTACTCATAGTGGGGAAGTAGAAATTCAAAATCCGCTCGCTTCAGATAAAAATTTTCTCCGAAAAAATTTGACCGAAGGTATTGCAAAGTCACTTGGTCTTAACGTTAAACATGCTGACTTGCTCGGATTAAAGCAGATCAAAATATTTGAAATTGGGAATGTGTTTACAGGAGAAGGAGAGTATACATCATTTGCAATTGGTATTCGTAATGCACAAAAATTAAAAATAAAAGAAGCTGATGAGCTTAAGGAAGTGGCAAAAGTCCTTGGAGCAGAACTCGGACTTGATTTGAGTTTCCTTGAGACTGAGAATGGAGTGACCGAAGTTAAATTTGATAACCTTATTCGCAATCTGCCAGAGCCGGGGGATGAACCGATGTATGAAGTAACTCCTTCAGAAAAAACATTTAAAACAGTTTCACATTATCCATTTGCGGTGCGCGATATTGCAGTATTTACACCAGAGGGAACAACTGAGCACGAAGTTCGAGCTATAATTGAACAGTATGGCGGGGCACTCCTGGTAAAGGAAACCTTGTTTGATGTATTCGAGAAAACACTTGCTGATGGCACAAAGAAAACCTCATATGCATTCCGGCTTGTATTCCAATCCCATGAAAAAACCCTCACCGAAGAAGAGATCAACTCAATTATGAAAAGCATTACCGATGATATGAATGCACGGGAAGGTTGGCAGGTGAGATAAAATTTTATAAAGCAGAAGTCCCGTATCACAAATGAGTGATACGGGACTTAATCTAGGTGCAAACTCTTGGTGCTCAGCGGTAGATCGCACAGGAGCTGAACCGGATGCTGACGCAGCGGGTGCGCAGCTCGGTGAGCTTCGGGTCGAGGATCGCGAGCGGCGTGAACCTGAATGAACCACCAGCGCGGTGAATCGGGCGATAGATGCGGCGCATGAGAGAACTCCATTTCCCGCAGACATGCGAGACAGAGCCGTGAGTACTTACGGACCACATGTCCTAAAAGCCTCACTCTGGATACATTATATCATATATTAGATTATTGTCAAGTACACAGAGCAGTACTTTTATTGTCTGTTTTTGAGCCACTTTTGAGGTATGATATGATATTCAAGTATGACAACTATAGGTATTACAGGCAGCATCGGTGCCGGCAAAGGAGTTATTGTAGAATATGTAAAGACACGCGGTTTTAAGCATTATGAAGCCCGAGCATTATTGCTCAAGGAAGTTAAAAGACGTGGACTTGCACCAATCCGCGATAATATTGCGCTGGTTGGAAATGATCTGCGAAAGACTCACTTTCCCGGTTATATTATTTCTGAATTATTGGCACATGCAAAACTCGGCGGCGGAGATGCGGTCATTGAATCAATCCGCTCAGAAGGTGAATTAAATTTGCTGCGCAAGCATGCTGAAAACTTCTATCTTTTTTCTGTTGATGCTGATCCAGAAGTCCGGTACGAACGCATTACCCAGCGCGGAAGTTCAACCGACCACGTTGATTATGAGAAATTCTTAGAAGATGAGCAGAAGGAGTTACAGTCTGCAGAGGCTTGGGGTATGAACGTTAAATCGTGTATGGAAAAAGCTGACTTCAAATTTGAGAACGATGGAACTTTTGAAAAGCTCCTCATAAAGGTTGATGAAGTGCTCAAGAAAATCATGAAATAGGAGAGAAAACTAGAGTATATTTCTTATAAAAAGCAATCAAAAATCGCTTGGATTTCCGAGGCGAATTTGCTATAATAAGAACTCAAAATTATGGCTAAAACAGAAGAAAAAAAGGTAAAAAAAGATAGCTACGGCGCGGATGATATTCAAGTATTGGAGGGGCTGGAACCGGTCCGCAAGCGACCGGGTATGTACATTGGTACAACAGGTCCCGATGGTCTTCATCACCTTATCACTGAGATCTTTGATAACTCTCGTGATGAAGCCATGGGAGGGCATGCAAACGATATTGAAATTACACTCTTGCCCGATGAAATGGTTCGCGTCGTTGATAATGGACGAGGTATTCCGGTTGATACGCACAAGCATACAAAAGTTTCTGCTCTTGAAACCATCATGACCACCCTCCACGCTGGAGGAAAATTCGGCGGAGAAGGATACAAAGTTTCTGGAGGTCTTCACGGCGTGGGTGCATCTGTTGTAAATGCGCTTTCAAAATACATGAAAGTGACGGTGCATCGCGACGGCGGCGAATACATGCAGGAATATTCTCAGGGGAAGAAAAAGGCAGCCGTTAAAAAACTCGGTGGTTCAAAGCTCCGCGGTACCATTGTTCTTTTTCGCGCAGATGAAGCGATCTTTCAGGAAGTAAAATACGATTTCAACCGTGTTGTTACGCACATGCGACAGCAGGCATATTTGGTAAAAGGTCTTCGTATTTCAATTATAGATGCTCGAAAGCATGAAGGAAAAATAAAAGAAGATGAAGTAATGTACTTCCGGGATCTTGGGCTCGATGTGCCTTCGATGTCATTCTACTTTGAAGGAGGTTTGAAATCGCTCGTTCGATTCCAGAACAGTTTATTTAAACCAATTCACAAGAATATTTTCTACGTTGAAAAAAATACCAATGAGTATGAATCAGTAGAAGTAGCGCTCCAATATGCCGACGATATGAATCCGCGTATTTTGCCATTTGCAAACAATATATATAACTCCGAGGGAGGCACCCATATTACTGGTTTTAAAACTGCGCTCACCCGAAGTCTCAATACATATGGCCGGAAAAACAATATTATAAAAGATAATGATGATAATTTTACCGGTGAAGATGTGCTTGAAGGATTAACAGCGGTTATCTCAATCAAACTCCGGGAAATCCAGTTTGAAGGTCAGACAAAAGCAAAACTTGGAACTGTTGAAGCCCGCGGCATGGTTGAATCAGTGTTTAGTGAAGCGTTTGAATTTTTTCTGGAAGAAAATCCTGATGATGCTCGAGCGATCGTTCAGAAAGTAATACTTGCTTTGCGTGCTCGCAAGGCAGCAAAAGCAGCAAAAGACTCTGTGCTTCGAAAGGGAGCTCTTGAAGGCATGACCCTGCCTGGCAAACTTGCTGATTGTGCGAGCGGAACATCAGCTGAAGATGCCGAACTCTTTATTGTAGAGGGAGACTCTGCGGGTGGTACAGCCAAGATGGGACGTGATCGAAAGACACAGGCTGTTCTGCCGCTTCGAGGTAAAATTCTCAACGTTGAACGAGCCCGCTTGGATAAAATGCTTGGATCAGAGCAGATTAAAAACTTGGTTGTTGCTCTAGGAACTGCAATCGGCGACACGTTTGATATTACTAAACTCCGCTATCACAAGATCATTATCGCAACTGATGCCGACGTGGACGGTGCCCACATTCGAACACTTATTTTGACCTTGATGTATCGATTCTTCCGACCGCTCGTTGATGGAGGCTATGTCTATATTGCTCAGCCGCCGCTCTTTAAGATTATGAAGGGCAAGGAAGCATTTTATGCATACTCAGATGAAGAACGAGCAAAAATTATCGGTAAGGATGCTCCTCATGTTGATGATATTGAAATTCTCGATGAATCAGGTCAGTCATATGCAGAAGGCCTGCCTGCGCAGACAGGAGGAGAAGGTGTAGAGGATGAAGCCGAAGAAGAGGAAGAAACCAAAGGAGTGAAACGAGCTGTAAAGATTAGAGTGCAGCGCTACAAAGGTCTTGGAGAAATGAATGCTGAGGAGCTTAAAGAAACTACCATGGACGTGACCAAGCGTGTACTTAAGCGGGTACGAGTTGATGACGCTCAGGAAGCTGACAAAATCTTCGATATTCTCATGGGTACTGATGTTCCGTCCCGCAAACTCTTCATTCAATCCAACGCCCAGAAAGCAAATATTGATATCTAAACTTAATCAACAAAAACCCCTCGAGGTCGGACCTCGAGGGGTTTTTGTTGGGAGTGGGAGAAATAGTAGATTATTTCCCCTGAAGATTGATGATCTTTGCTGAATAGGTATTGTTGTTTTCTCGGGATTCTACAACTTTGTTTGATGGGTCAACAGTAATGGTAATGGTATTCTCGCGGACATTGTTGATACCTTCAAATCCAAGGGTATAAATAATGCCGTCGCCAGGACCAAGATTTTCTCGTTTAATCGCAGTGAAGGTTGGATTTGTCATTGAAGGAAGCTTTGCAGTGAAATCCCAGTTACCGCTGTTCTTATCTCCGTTATTAATAACGAGGAATCGAACTGCTGCGCGCATATTGGTTGTAACCTGTGCAGATTTCACGAATGCATGGGTTTCAGGATGTAAGTATCCAACATCGAGGATCTGAACTGCCAAGTCGATCTGACCATTTGGATTTGAAACTCGGTAGACTTTTTGTGGAACAGCTGCGGCTGGGGCAGGGGCCTTTACAGGCTTTTCTGCTGGTTCTGATGAAGGTGTGGGTTTTGTAGTTGGTGCTGTAGTTGGCTTTGGAGAAACAACAGGAGTTGATGTTCCAATGGGGCTTGAAGCTTCAGGAGCTCCCGGGTTGGTTACTGTAAGCGTGAGGTCACTTAATGTCTTAGGTTCATCGGCACTGTTTTCAAGGAATGAAAGGGTAACAGGAATATCTTCGATGCGGTTTCGATCTGAAACAACAGTGATCTCGATCTGGTTGTCAGCGGTTGGAGTAAAGTAAAACTGACTGTCACAGGTAATCCGCTCAAACGGCTGATTAACTGATGTCTCAAATCGGACACCGTCGATACATGGATAATTGAGAATATATGAACCATTTGTTCGATTCTTTCCATTCCATGAAAGGACAAAAGCCTCTCCGGTAACGAGGGGATCTTTATTAACTTCCAAATCGACATTGTCTCCACCAAATAATGATGAGAAAAAGTCTTTTACTCCGGTAACTGCGTTAGGTACGAGCTTAATAGGGAGCAAGATACCAACAATAAGCAACGCAATAAGCGCGATTAAGACCAGGATCTTTACTCCTGTTCGTGGTTCTTCCCGTTCTACTTGTGGGTTGTTCTGAGGCGTTTCCATAGGCCAAAATTTACTTATTAATATAATACTTGGATAATATCATACATATCAGTTTTTGTAAAGGTCTGCTATATATTGGATGTTGACTATCAGAGCATTATAGTGTATAATGCTACTTACTACACCCTATATTATATATATTTATTTATGAGTCAATACCCGCGACAAAGATCAATAAGTTTCCTCGATCTGATCTGGAAATTCAAATTCCTGCTTCTTTTCTACGTGGTTTGTATTTCAACCGTGACCTTTATCGTGCTTTACGCTTTGGGCGGTGTACCAAATGAGCTTCGAGCCCTTGGTTCAGGTGATACGACCCCTTCAACCGTTTCGACAGGCTCTCCTCAGGCGAGTGTCTCACCTCAGCCTACTCAGGTTTTGCCGACTACAACCACAAAACCGGCTTCAATCAATTCAAAGGGTGAATTACCCCGACGAGTGATCATTGATAAAATCGGTGTAAATGCAGTTGTAAATACACCTCCATCTACTGATAATGACACGCTCAATAATTTCTTGTTACGCGGAGTGGTTCGATATCCTGGTTCTGGTACCCTTGGGTATGGTAATACCTTCTTGTTTGGACATAGTTCAAGCCTAAAGGTTATCAATAATCCAGCCTACAAGATCTTTACCCGCGTCCGCGAGCTCAATGTCAATGACCGAATCAAGGTCCAATCAGCAGGGAAGGAATATGTCTATAAAGTGACTATGATCTCGCTTGTTGATAGTGTCGATGGCTACATCGATCTTTCAGGAACTCGCAATATGATCACCTTGGTTACCTGTAATGTTTTCGGGGCCAAGGAGGAGCGCTTTATTGTTGAGGCCGAGTTCGTCTCAAGCCGCGCATTATAGCCGTTTGTAATAGATGAGCTTATTATTCGTCTGTGCACGAAGAGAAGTCTCGTTAAGATGCTATTGACTTTTTTAATTATTCTGATATAATCACATAGATCAGGTTGACAAAAGTCAAAATCGGTTTAGTTTTCTTATTAATAGCCGAATTTATTAACACAGTCAGTCAGTTTAACCGCAAGGAAATATATGTTAAAAAAGATTATAATTATCGCAGGTTCGCTCGCAATCCTCGCCGCACTCGTTGCCGGTGGAATGTATGCTGTAAAAAACAGCTCACTTTCTACTGTAGAAGCGTCAGGATGTGTCACCCATGATGTGATGCGAGACAATATTCAGTACACTGTTGATTATTCATCAGGTACTGTTGCTAAAGCTACCGTAAAAAATAAATCAACCACGTGTACTTACAAGATTGGTTTTGCTTCATACAAGCGCTATACCAATAATAGTTTGAAGGATCAAACTTTGGTTGATAGCCAAGTCCAGACTCTTAAGCCTGGTGAAACAAAGCACTATGAGATCGATCTTCCTTCATGTGCATTCCAGGTGGATCTCTTTGAAGGTGAAGTAATGACACCTCCCTATTACAATCTTCGAGAATTTGCTCGAGGGTTCTCTTCAGGCCGCGGCGGTTTTTGTACAACAACTCCACCCCCACCACCACCAGCACCAAAGGGATGTATCGAAGTCTTTAAGGAAGTTTACGAATCAAACGGTACAACTCGAATTCAAAATCCTACTCAGCGCTTTACCTTTAAACTTCAGAACGGCCAGCAATTAACTACTGACAGCCGAAATCAGGTTACCTTCGATAATCTTCCATTTGGAACATACAAGGTATCTGAAGTCCTTGCACAAGATGGTTATACATTGATGTATCCGCTTGATAACTCAACAATAGTTGAAGTTCAGCGAAAACATGATGGTGCTGGTACTTGTTACCACATTGTTTTCAAGAATAAGAAAACTCCACCACCAGTAACTCCAAAAGCATGTATCTTAGTTATGAAAGAAGTCTATGAATCAAACGGTACAACCCGAATTCAGAATCCAACTCAGCGATTTACCTTCAAATTGAACAATGGTACAGAAGTAACAACAAACAGTGAAAGTAAAGCAACCTTTACCAGTCTTCCATACGGTACTTACAAAGTATCAGAGGTGCTTACTGCTGATGGTTACACATTGATGTACCCAACTGATAACTCAACAACCGTTGTCGCTCAGCGAGCAGATAATAGTTCAGAAGGTTGTTATACTGTTGTCTTCAAGAACAAGAAAACAGCAACACCTCCACCTTCAATTCCTACACCAGATGCACACTCATTCTGTGATGCATACACATCTAAGATCAAAATTAACTGGACTGCTGCAAATCGTGGCGCACAGGGATTCCACATCAATATTACCGATAGTAACGACTTCAGTAATGGCGGATGGTCAAAAGCAGTTGGAAGTAATGTAACTTCACTTACACTTTCAAACTTCAATGATTTTGCAGCATTCGGCGGCAAATCAGGAACCCTCTCATTCGACAAGAGCAAAACATACCGCGTTCGAATCTACTATCCTGCAACAGGTGAAGTAAGTCCAATTGATACTGTGATTACACGAGATTGTGGACAGCCAGTAGAACAGAAAGGATGTATTGCGATCTTGAAAGAGACCTACGATCAGAACGGAACAAAGCTTAATACTGTTGCTCAGTTTACCTTCAAGCTTGATAACAACCGAACAACTCACAACAGTTCAAACGGTAATGCGTATTTCTACGATGTACCAGTTGGAACTCACACGGTGACTGAAGATGTTGCAAGTGGATGGACTAACTACAACGTTACTCCTTCAAATGGAACCGTTCAGGTTACTGCAGGTACAAATTGTGCCGGAGTAGTATTTAAGAACCGACAGAACAATGTTCCTACAACTCATCGAGACCTTTCACTTTACTGTACAGCGTCAGATACTTCTATCGAAGAAGGTGACCGCGTAACCTACCGAGCATATGCTTCAGGTGGAAACGGAAACTATAATTACGATTGGAGTGGAACAGACGGACTTGATGGTGATGATGATCGTGTTAGTAAAACCTATAACTCAAGTGGAAGTAAGACTGCCCGAATTCGAGTTACCTCAGACGGAATGACTGCAACTGCACAGTGTTATACTCACGTTGATGAAGAAGACGAAGAAAACCTCACTGGTCAGTGCTGGGTAACCCCATCAAAGGCTAAAATTGACGAAACAGTTACATGGCATGCAGATGCTGATGGCGGAACCGGAAACTACCGATACCGATGGACTGGTAGTGATAACTTGCGCGGAAATGATGATGAAGTTACAAAGCGCTACTCATCAACCGGTGAGAAATATGGAACGGTTACCATTACTTCAGGCAATGACTCAATTACCAAGACATGTCACGTTGATATCAAATCAACTCCTATCGTAGCAGCACCTACCGAGCCTACACCTCCAAAGTCAGGCGGAGTATATCTCAGCCAGCTTCCATACACTGGAGCTTCAGATAACCTCAAGATCGGATTGTTCATGCTTGGATTACTCGCATGGAGTGCAGCACTTGCATACTTCTTTGTTCAGCGAAAAGCAAAGCGACAGGGAATGACCGTTACCGAATTTATCCAGGGTTCACCACTTGCATATGCAAATGCTCAGCCTGTTGAATATTCAGTAAAGCAGGACATCACCAGCAAGATCAATGCGATAGAAGAACATGCACAAGCATCAGTTCTCAATCTTCCTACGGATGATACATTTACTTCAATGTTTGGAACTGCAGCAGTTGCCGCAACCGAAACAAAGACTGTATCAAAAGGAGAAGTGATCGAATCACTTGAAGCCCGAGCTCGAGAATTAGAAACTCTTATTTCAGCTGACGGCCTCGAAATTATCGCCGATGCTTCAAAGAACAATAAGCACACTGCAGGGATTATCCTCAATCACTTGGTTGAACTCTACAAGAGTTCACACCCAGCGAAAGTTGGTGAATGGACTGTATTGAATGCTGAGAAAGTAAATCAAATTCTTTTCTCAACATACCTTACTATGACTCCGGTCTTCATTGGATGGCTCGCAGCAGGAGATGAGCGAAAGGCATTGTCTTTTGTTCGAATGCTCCAGATGCAGGGACAGTCTGTTAAAGACTTTATGACTCATGTTGTTCTTGAACTCAACACGGTGTACAAGTACCGAGCAAATAACGCAAGTACTGTTGATACACAGATCTTGGGTATCGCCAACAACTGGTCAGATGAACAGCTTGAAACAGTTATTCATACCCTCGTTGGTTCAATTAATCAGACTTCAAAGTCTACCTATCCTTCAATCAAAATTGCATTAATGCACGTTTTGGATCTTAATAAGACTCCAATCTACGCATAACTAACTTCTGTTAGTACAACAAAAAACTCCCAAACATTATTGTAAGGGAGTTTTTTGTTGGCTGAATTTCTAACTAAATCTTTTTAGTTTTAATTTCTTCCTGAAGTTTTGAGAGCAATTCTTCTGGGCTGATCGCACCAAGCTGACCATTGTCGCGGCTTTCGAGTGAAAGGTTCCCGCTTTCAAGTTCCTTATCCCCAATTACAATCCAGTATGGAGTTCTTTCTACTTTAGCTCCACGGACCTTTTTACCAAGACCTTCTTTTGTTGTATCAAGATCCACTCGAATATTTACATCACTTAAGAGGTTTGCAACTTTTGCTGCAAATTCGTGATGCTTTTCATCAATTGGAATTATTTTGATATGAGATGGGGAAAGCCAAAGTGGGAAATTACCAGCAAAATGTTCAATGAGAATGGACATAAAGCGCTCTAATGAACCAGCAATTGCTCGGTGGATCATAACCGGTGTGTCTTTAAGCCCTTCGTTGGTTGTGTATTCAAGACCAAATCGCTCTGGTTGAACGAAGTCTATTTGAGCTGTCGCCAACTGCCATTCACGTCCTAATGCGTCGGTAAACTTGAAATCAAGCTTTGGTCCATAGAATGCTGCTTCACCCTCCATACGCCTTGCATCTAGACCAAATTCATCAGAGATTTCCTGTAGATACTGTTCAGCTTTCTGCCAATTTTCTTCTTTACCGAGGTATTTTTCAGGAGTTTGTGGATCTCGAACAGAAAGTGAAACCCAGAAGCTCTCACCTTTATTGAACATACCGAGTGCCTGATAGAACTCCTCAATAATTCGCACAATATTAGCTACCTCATGTTTGATCTGATCAGGAGTTGTGAATATGTGTGCATCATCGATAGAAATCGATCGAACACGGGATAGTCCCAAAAGCTGTCCTGGCTTTTCATCACGATACTGCATAGTCAACTCAGTTAAACGAACAGGAAGATCTTTATAACTTCGAGGCTTGCTTGCGTAGATTTGAGTATGGTGAGGACAGTTCATAGGCTTCATTACGAATTCTTGTTTACTCTGCGCTCCGTGGACATAAAAGAACTCATCTTTGAATTTTGCAGCATGACCGCTCGTTTCATAGAGGGATAGTTTTGCAATATGAGGAATTGAGACTTTCTGATAGCCATACTTTTTTGAGAGCTGCCAGAGGAAATCTGATATCGACTCACGCATTGCTTGTCCTCGGGGAGTAAAGAGTGGAAGACCAGCGCCCACAAGTTCCGAAAAGGTAAACAGATCCATCTCCTTTCCAAGCTTTCGATGATCTCTTTTTTCAGCTTCCTCCTTTTGCTTTAAATACTCATCCAACTCTTCCTTTGTCGGAAAAGCTAATCCATATACCCGCGTGAGCATTTTATTTTTTTCATCACCACGCCAGTATGCGCCGGCAACACGTTCGAGTTTGAAAGCGTCGGGTTTAATTGATTCTTTGGGCACTTCAACGTGACCACCGCGGCATAGGTCGATGAATTCACCTGATTTATAAAGAGTGATATTCTCGCCTTTGGCTACAATGTCTTCGATAAGCTCTAGCTTGTAGGGATTATCTTTAAATTTTTCTCGAGCTTCATCTGCTGAGACTTCAATACGTTCGAATGACTTCCAATGAGGGAGAAGCTTTCGCATTGCTTTCTCGATCTTTGGGAAATCTTTGTCCGAGATAGGTGTTGAGAATTCGAAGTCATAATAAAAGCCATTATCCACTGCCGGGCCAATCGTATTTTTTGTATCAGGCCAAAGCTCTAATACTGCCGCAGCCAAAAGGTGGGCAAGTGAGTGTCGCAGATGTTCGAGATGTTCGTTGTTCATATTTTAAATTTCCGCAAAAGTTATGTAATTTTTAGGTCCTCGGGTCGGGTCACCAGACCATAAAAATTCCAAAACTTTTGCTCCAATTAATAAAAATCGCCCTAGTAAATGCACAACACATCGTTGTGAACTTACTAGGGCGGGGGATTCCTCGCGGTTCCACCTAGTTTTCCTTCGACAAGCTCAGGACAAGCCCCGCTCTTATCTCCAGACTCTCATTTAAGAATTAGGCTTTCGCGTACTTTCGTACCTATGGTTGGTGGCCACAGCAATCTTCTTGCTCATACATAATAGTATATTCGAGTGTATTGTCAATTTGCTGAAGGAGAAAATTGGACGCCTGTCTAAATTTATTGGTGAACCATAAATGTGGAAAAAGATTCTATTTTTATTTGATATACTATACGTTCCCAAATATTTAAACAAAGTATGACATTCGAAAATCAATCAGTTATCCAAAATTCCGAAAACAATAATAATGAATCAAACAAAAACCATAAAGAGCGAGAAAAAAGTATTGAACGAGAGCAGTGGTTGCAGCAATTTGCCGAACAAGTGACGACTGCACCTGAGAATATTAATGGTGAACAGATACACCAGCTTATTACCTGCATTGAATTGTGTAAGTTTAATTCAACACGCGAAAAGCATTACGAAATAGATACACTGATCCGATCCTTAATGACGAGCACTCCCGATTCGCCGACGGGCAATCAATTATTCAGAGATGCTGCAATAATGTATGCTGATCAATATAGAAGGCGGGCTGAGCGGGTACAATTTGAATAAGGTGGGGCGCTTTTTTTTGTTGGGAAAATATCTGGTATAATAGAGGTATAATCAAAATTATACATTGCTAATATATTTATGGAATTAAAAGGATCAGAAGCGGAGCCATTCAAAATTAAAGGATTAAGAAATGACAAGGATGATTCACATCCAGATATGGGCCTTTCTGAGGAAGTTCGGAAAACTATTTTAGAAGAAGTATCAGATGCTCGGGAAATAGAAGGAAAGCAGAACATGACACAAGAAGAGGAAGAAAGAATTTCACATATTCGACAATCATTGAATGATCCTTCTCCAGAAGGACGATTCCAAGAACTTGCTGAACGTGGAAAGTGGCTCCGCGAATTTGCTGAGCGGGTTAAGACGGCGCCGGAAAGTATCGAGGAAGACGAAAAAGGATTTCTTATTCAATATATAGAAAAGCTTAAGTTCAATGCGAGCCGAGAGAATAATCAAAAGATAGATGCATTGATAGAAAATCTATTGGCTGAAAGTCCAGAGTCTAAAAACGGCAATGCCTTATACGAGAGAGCTGCATTAGGGTTTGCTGATCAATATAAACGATTAGCAGAACGCGAGCGATTGGCACAAGAAGGGTATACCCGTGATGAACGTAAGGCGCAAACTGCCTACGGGGCAAAACCGGTGCAGACTACTCCAATGACAGCCGGGGATCTTCTCAAACGAAAAGTAACTAAGAAATCTGGAGGATGGTTTTCTCGGATAAAAAATCGAATTCAGGAAGAAGTTGAAAAATTCACTGAGCGAATGAAATAGTTAGAGCGCCTTTGCTTTCTCAATAAGGATACTTGGAGTACCGTTTCGGCTTGAGAAACGGCCTTTGATGGCAATACAGTTGTCTTGAGTAAATATCGTCTCAAACTCTTTGAGGATCTTTGGGAATACAACTGCTTCGATGCTTCCAGAATAATCGGCAATTTTTAAGAACAACATTTTATCGCCTTTTTTAGTGAGAATTGGTTTTACTTCCTCAAGTAGGCCATAGGCAATTGCAGACATACCCTCACGCAGCACTTCTTTTGTCTCACGGATGGTCATGTCTTGTTTCTCAAGCTTTTGTTTGTGTTTATCAAGCGGATGGCCTGAAACATACAAGCCGAGCAATTCTTTTTCCCAGACGAGCATATCGTCAGCTTTTGCCGGAGGGCAGGTCTTCATGCGGAGGGTAGGCAGACTTGAAGTATCTGTCATGAGACCAAACAATGAATCTTGATTTTTTTCACCCGCAGATTCTTTATTGAATTTCAAAAGATCTTCAATGTTTTCAAGCATTTGGCCGCGTTCACCAAGATTATCCATTGCCCCGCATTTAATGAGAGATTCAAGTGATTTTTTATTGAGGTTACGGTCTTTAATGCGGACGAGAAAATCAACAAGGGTTTTAAATGGCCCATTCTCTTTTCTCTCGGCGATGATGGCGTCACCAATGCCGACACCAAAGTTTTTAATTGAATAGAGGCCGAAGCGAATGGCATCTTTTGAAGATGACCTCTCCCTAGCCCTCTCCTCATCTGAGAGGGAATCGCCCTTCTCCCGTGAGGAGAGGGGTTGGGGAGAGGTCGTATAGTTCTTCACAACCGTGAAGTTTCCAAAACTTTCATTAATATCAGGCGGTAATACCGGAATGCCCATGCGCTTACATTCAGCTACAATAGCAGCTACTTCTTCAACATCACCAGCGTCAGCGGTCAGCACCGCACTCATATAGATTGCAGGGAAGTTTGCTTTCATGTATGCCGTTTGATAGGCAACCCGGCCATAACTTGCGGCATGAGCTTTGTTGAATCCATACGCGGCAAATGGTTCGATCTGTTTCCAGAGTATCTCAGCTTTTTCCTCCGACATTCCATTTTTTACTAAGCCCCCGAAGAGTTTCGATTTTTCAGCCTGCATAACTTCAGGAATCTTTTTACCCATGGCTTTTCGAAGTTTATCCGCCTCGAGCCATGAATAGCCCGCCAGATGAATTGAGGTAAGCATCACGTCGTCTTGGTACACAAGCAATCCATATGACATTCCGAGATATTCTTTCATGCGGGGATCAAGGTAACTCACCAAATGTGAATTATGTTTGCGTTCAATATATTGAGGAATCGCTTCCATTGGACCTGGGCGATACAGTGCCACCATGGCATTAATATCGTGGATAGTTGTCGGCTTGAGTTCTTTCAAAAAGCGGGTCATACCGGTACCGTTTAATTGGAAGAGGCCGATCGTTTCACCGCGCGCCAAGAGTTTGAATGTTTTTGGATCATCGACGGGAATTTTTTCGATATTTACATCAATGTCCTCAATTTGTTTTACGAGCTTCACTGCATCAGCAAGAATCGAAAGGTTTTTAATTCCAAGGAAGTCGAATTTTAGAAGACCCGTGTTATCTTCACCTACAGCGTGCATGTCGTATTGCGTGATGACTTTATTTTCACCTTTGGTATCGAGCTGCAGTGGCACAAGCTCAGTCAAAGGAATTGGTGACATCACAACACCGGCAGCATGTACGGAGATGTGGCGGGCACAGCCTTCGATCTTTTTTGCAATTTCAATAATGTCGCGAGTCTCGGCTTCTTTGTCATACATTTTCTGGAGTTCTGGTTCTTCTTTAAGTGCACGATCAATGGTCATAGCAAAACCTTGTGATCCCATCGGAATAAGTTTGGAAATGCGGTCACCAGTGGCATAGGGGAATCCCATCGCGCGTGCTGCATCTTTGACCGCACCACGGGCGGCCATGGTACCGAATGTACCGATTTGAGCGACTTTATCATGGCCATATTTTTGCTTGGCATATTCAATAACCTGGTCTCGACGGTTGTCGGCATAGTCCATATCGATATCGGGCGCAGATGGTCGCTCAGGATTTAGAAATCGTTCGAACGGCAATTTGTATTCAAGCGGATTTACATTGGTGATGCCGGCGAGATAGGTGACGAGAGAACCCGCGACGGAGCCTCGAATGGTGGTGAGAATTCCGTTTTCATGTGCAAAACGCAGCAAATCTGCTACCACCAGGAAGTAAGGGGCAAACCCTTTATTCTTAATAACTAAAAGCTCGTATTCCATGCGATCCAATAATTCTTTGGTACGTTCAAGTCCGCGGCGGTCAATACCTTTTTCAACCAGGTGCCGTAGTTCATCCTCGTGAGTTCGCCCGCTTTCAACAATGTAATTAGGAAACTTCCAAACACCAAGTTCAAGCTCAATATTACACATCTCAGCAATTTTTGCCGTATTTAGAATTGCTTCAGGAATATCTTTAAAATTCTCATCCATTACTTCTGGAGCAATAAAAGAAAAGTCTTCTTCGGCATCATCAAAGCTGCGCTCACTAAAATCAATGTTATTCTGCACCGACAACAAAATCTCACGAGCGCGGCGGTCTTCGGGATGTAAATAATACATTTCGTTGCCGGCCACAAGGGGAGTTTTTGTGCGCTTTGCAATTTCAATAATTCCTTCCATTAATTCAGCATGGCCTGGGATCTCTGGATGATGAGTGATCTGCATATAAAAGTGATCCGGCCCAAACTGTTCCTGATACCAGCGAATGAGCTCCTCGGCCTTTTGAGTATCTTGGGTTTTGAGCGCTTCAGAGATCTCACTATGACGTGCGGGAGAAATACAGATGAGATCTGATTTATATTGGGCGAGTAATTCTTTATCAATACGTGGCTTGTAATAATAGCCATCGATGTTTGCAGCGGTGACAATTTTTATGAGATTTGTATATCCCGCGATATTTTTTGCATATAACAACAAACGAGTACGACGATTATCAACACCAGATTGTTTATCAAAACGGGTACGCACGGCCATATAGGCATCCATACCCAAGATCGCTTTTATTTCATGCTTTTTGCACACTTTATAAAATTCGATGGCACCGTAAAAATTGGAATTGTCGGTTAGTGCAAGCGACTTCATGCCATACTTTTTTGCCTCTTTAACGAGGTCATCAAGCTGCGGCAGGGCGCTCAGCAGGCTGTAGTGAGAGTGAACGTGTAGGTGAACAAACTTGGATGACATAAGTAGGTAGATTATACCTCACTTTTCTCGCTTTTTTTCAAAAATTGTGGTTGTGCTGAACGAATTGGAAGCGGTCAAAGATTTGTTGACTAGAATAGAAATAAGTAGTATTGTCACGCTAGAAATAGGGCATATGACGCTGTGTTATGTTGCTGCTATTGGACCCTTGTGGTCGTCTTAGGGCGACTAACCAAAGGAGATTGTCATGGCTACGAAAGTCACTGGCGAACTGCGTTCTTCAATTACTGATCAGTTGTTTGAGATCGGCCGGCAGATCCGGCAGCCGAACGGTTATCCGTTTGACCCGAAGATGCTGAGAGACGCACTTCAGAGCATTATTGAGGGAAACCTCGATTGTGAGCCATTGCATCATTATCAATACTTGATGCATATCAAGGATTCCTCATGGAAACAGGCATATACTCTACTCGGGATGGATACCGAGTTCGAGGCCTTCATCTCAGAGAACCCAAAGTTTAATGAGCGTTCCTACATGGATCAGGTGTGGATGATTCCAATCATTAAGGGATTAACCATTCAAAAGATCGTGCAGGCTTTGGGAAAGTTGAATGTTACTGTCACCGGTAACTATCAGGAGCGGTCTGTATTTCAACTTCGTGGAGACTCATCTGATACATATGTGATTTCCTTCAAACGGGCACTACATGGTCAGTCTGTGAGTCCTTGGGCTTCACGCGCAGAGTATAAAAAGGAAGCTGCGTGGGGAATCAGTCCGCGTGAGCGTTTGATGCTCGAGCTGGGGTATTTCCTTGCAACAGGCTTACACCTTGATATCTATAAGTCAACGGTGTGTCCTGCAATGGAGAGTGATAATCACCGCTCGATCCCAAGTGTTGGGTGGAATATCGCTCCATATACTGGTTGCTCACTACAGATTGGCTGGGTGAGTAATCCATACTATTCCTCTTTGAGCCCCCATGACCGACCGGAGAATTACCGCGTGCGGGTAGCGATTACCCATAACGGTGAGCCCTGTAAAGTGAATCAAGATTAGCCGTCGAGCATGCTCGGGGGCTTTTTATTTTGCTATAATTTAAACGTGCATCCAATCAAATATCTCATTGGTATAGACGAGGCGGGGAGAGGGCCATTGGCGGGACCTGTTTCAGTGGGTGCGGTGTGTATTGGAGCCGATTTTAATACAGCACTTTTAGAGGGGGTACGTGATTCAAAAAAACTTTCGCCGCAGGCGCGTGAAGCTTGGTTTATAAAATTACAGGAATGGCAGAATCAAGGCTTGCTTCATTTCCATGTCTCACTGGTTAGTGCTCAGATTATCGATACGAAGGGCATCTCATGTGCTATCAAAAAGGGCATTGCCGAATGCCTGGATATATTTGATGTGCATCACGATGAATGCCAGATCTTGCTCGATGGGTCACTTAAAGCTCCTCCGCAGTTTACACATCAGCAGACCATCATAAAAGGGGACGATATTGAGCCGATCATTAGTATTGCTTCAATTGCCGCAAAAGTGACTCGTGATCGCTACATAGTTAAGATCGCTCAAAAGTACCCAGAATACGGTTTTGAGGTCCACAAAGGCTATGGAACCAAGGCTCATCGGGACAAAATCAAGCAATTTGGCCCCTCAAAACTGCACCGAAAAAGCTTTTTGGGTAACTTGACATTTAACAAAAAATAGTGTAGGGTGGGAGCAGAATCGGGAGAGGAGAAACCATTAACCACGCTTTAGAAAGGCGGCCGCAGATGTTTTCTGACCTTAAGGTAGGCAGCGATGGAAAGGATTGGTCGGGAGCATTCATCTTCCGCCGGGTGGGCAATAACACCGAGATCCTGGTGATCGAGTACACCAAACGGGGGCGTACGTCGATCAAGATTGCCGGTGGCTGTTGTTTGGCTGGGCAAAACCCGGTCGACGCCCTCGGCAACGAGATCGTCCAGGAGCTCGGCCCTGAGCTCATCAGCATGGAGAAGGTGCACTTTGCCTGGACCAATGAAAAGGTTCCCGGCATACATCATCAGCACTTTTTCGTAACTCCCTTCGACAACCTGCAGGGCAGGCTTCGGACGGAGGAGATGTACGACGAGGATGAGCTCCTAGGGCCGCCGTTCTGGATGGATATCGACACGGCCTTAAGAAAGCTGTTCGTCAGCCATCATCAGGGCCTGACCCACTCCCTACACCTCATCAAGTACTGCCCAGACTGACCGGTGGTGCTCAGTGCGTTCAGCGTTTTACCACGCTGAACGCACTTTTCTATTATTAAAGCAGTATTTGCGTTTTTTAAATATTTACGGTATATTAACGAAGTTATGGTAAATCGAATGCGACATACCCGGGCACATACCGGGAACCGACGAAGTCATCATGCTTTAAAGACGCAGACTCTTTCACTCTGTTCTGAGTGTGGCGCACCAAAGATGAACCATACTATGTGTCTCAATTGTGGAAAATACAAGAGCCGCGTAGTTGTGGATGTTAAGGCCGCGTTAGCAAAGAAAGAAAAGAAGATGAACGCGCGCAATAAGCAGGCAGGTATTTCGTCACAAAAAGCGGAGGCAAATAAATAAGCCTTCATTAAACATGGCAAATAGGCATTTATCGAGATCGATTGTTCTTCAATCACTGTATGAATGGGATTTTGGGAAAAAAAGCCCAGAGGATGCTTTCGATGTCTTTAAACGCAATGCTGAGGAATTCGCTCCTGGAATGAGCGATTTTGCCTTTATGGATAAACTCCTCCGCGGAGTCCTCGGTAAACAGCCAGAACTTGATACGATTATCAGCAAAGCTGCCCCCGATTGGCCCATTGAAAAAATTTCAGTAGTTGATCGAAACATTCTTCGACTTGGTTTATACGAACTTTTATTCTCAGATAGAAAAGAGGTGCCGGCAAAAGTGGCTATTAATGAAGCAATTGAACTAGCAAAAAATTACGGCAGTGATACTTCAAGTAAATTCGTAAACGGCGTTCTTGGCGCAGTCTACAAAGAAATCGGCGAACCGGGAAAAGATGAAGTTTCTAAGAAAAAATTTAAAGATGTTCCTGATAAAGATCTACCAGTCCAGCACCTAGGCGGGGCAGTGGTATATGCTCGCGATGGTGAAGATGTATATTTGGCCCTTGTACACGATGTATTCGGCCACTGGACCCTCTCAAAAGGCAAAATCGAGGAGGGTGAAACGGTTGAAGAGGGAATGATTCGCGAAATGAAAGAAGAGCTTGGATTGAAAAACCTCACTATCAAAGAAAAGCTTGATGAGAATACCTATGTTGCCTTCAGCCCAGAAACCGGCAAAAAGAAAAAACACGTAACCTATTTTCTCGTTGAGTCATCATATGATGAGATCAAGCTTGAAGAAAAGGGGGGACTCGATGATGCGCAGTGGTTTAAACTCAAAGATATTTTGGATCTCAATTTTTACAACGATATTTTACCGATAGTTACAAAAGCAATTAATTTGATATTGGCCCAGAAATAGACTATTCTCTTTTCCGATATGACCAAAGATTTCTCACAATTTGAACAGAAAGCAGGCGTGAGTTTTATTGATAAAAATCTCCTTCGCCAGGCTTTTACCCACCGATCATACTTAAATGAAAATCGGGGCACAAATCTCGAGCACAATGAGCGGCTGGAGTTTCTTGGTGATGCGGTGCTTGAGCTTGTGGTCACTGACTATTTGTATAAAAAATATTCGCAGACACCGGAAGGGGAATTAACGTCATATCGCTCAGCGCTGGTAAATTCAACGACACTCGCGCAAGCTGCGACAGACATTGGTATGAATGATTTCCTCCTGCTTTCACATGGTGAAGCAAAGGATACCGGCCGAGCACGGATGTATATTATGGCTAATACCTTTGAAGCATTTCTTGGCGCGCTCTATTTAGATCAAGGCTATGAACCGACAAAAGAATTTATTTCAAAGCAGATTTTTCACCTTATCGATGAAATCGTAGAAAAGGGTCTGTGGATGGATGCAAAATCAAAATTCCAGGAGGCATCGCAGGAAAAAGAAGGAGTAACGCCAGCATATAAAACCATTAAAGAAGTTGGACCAGATCACGACAAAAAATTTACCGTTGGGGTGTATTTAAATAATAACCTCGTTATTACCGGTGAAGGTAAGTCAAAACAAGAAGCTGAACAAAACGCTGCACACAAAGGCCTTGTTGAAAAGCAGTGGATGTAAAGCTGTATCAAAGAGTGTTATAGTATTACTACATGTATCTGAAGAGTTTAGAAATCTCTGGATTTAAGTCATTTGCCAAGAAGGCGGTGCTTGAATTTAATGTGCCGATTACGTCGATTGTTGGACCGAATGGTTCCGGAAAATCGAATGTGGCTGAAGCATTCCGTTTTGTGCTGGGAGAGCAATCGATTAAATCAATGCGAGGAAAGCGCGGTGAGGATCTTATCTTTAACGGCGGGAAAAATCAAAGCCGATCAAACCGAGCGGGAGTTAAACTAGTATTTGATAATTCGAAACGCGAACTCAACATTGATTTTGATGAAGTAAGCCTTGAGCGTATTGTCCATCGCGATTCTGCGAATGAATATTTTATCAACGGCAGTGCGGTACGATTGAAAGATATAATTGAACTTTTGGCCGGAGCACATATCGGCGCGTCAGGGCATCATATTATTTCACAAGGTGAAGCGGACAAGATTTTGAATGCAAATTTGAAGGAGCGCCGAGAGATGATCGAAGATGCATTGGGCCTCAAAATTTATTACTACAAACGCGAAGAGAGTCTACGTAAATTAGAAAAGACCGAAGCAAACCTTAAGGAGGTGTATTCATTGCGAAAAGAGATTGCGCCGCATATTCGTTTCTTGCAGAAGCAGGTTGAAAAAGTTGAAAAAGCCCGCGAGATGCGGGTGCAGCTTGAAGGAATGTACAAAGATTATTTCAAACGTGAACATTTTTATATTCAGTATCAAAAAACACGTTTAGAGCACGAGAAGAAAGAGCCCGAAGAAAAGAAAAAACATCTGGAAGAAGAGCTCATTAAAGCCCGAGAGATTTTAAGCCGTTCAACAGAAAAAGATGTAAAAAGTGAAGAGCTTTTGAACATCGAGTCAGAGCTCCAGGGAACTCGAGCCTTGCGCGATCGATTGACCGGGGATATTGGACGCATCGAGGGTCAGATCGCTTCGGAAGAGCGGATTTTGCGCAAACAGCGTGAGCTTATTGCCTCTGATGAAATTAAACCGGTAATGCTTCGCGATGTTGAAGGAGTGGCCAAGCAGGTCTACGAACGAATTACAGAAGCTGAGAATAAAGAAGATGTGGGAATGCTCAAGGATATTTTGCGCGGTATTCGGGTTTTGCTTTCGGATTTTATTTCTCATAATAAAACTCAGACTGATATGACGGCGATCAATGAGTCTGAGCAGGAAATTCAAAAACTCCAATCTGAAAAACAAACGGTAGCAGAGCAATTGCAGGCTGCGCGTGAGCAGGAACACAATCTCAATACTCATTATGCGACAATCAAGAATGATATCGAGCGTGAAAAAGATACCAACCGCGAAGCAGAGAAAATGGTCTTTAAGATCAACGCTGAACAGAATGAAATTCATTCATTATTACGCTCGATTCAAGCAGAACAGGACCGGTTGCATGTGATAGATACTGATTTTAATCGAGAATTACAGGAAGGTGCGGTGCTTGTGGGACGTGCGGTGCTTGATTTTGCTTCGCCCGACGGAGCCTTGGCGGAGTCGGGAAGTTCACCAGAAGAAATGATTTCAGAAGATCGACATGCTCAGGAAGAACGCCGTCGATTAATTGAGCGCATTAAGATCCGGCTTGAGGATTCAGGCGGTGGATCAGGTGTAGAAGTGATGAAAGAGTATCAAGAGACCACCGAGCGCGATGCATTTCTGGCTAAAGAAATTGAAGATCTCGAGAAGTCTGCTGAAACATTAAAGGTCTTGATCAAAGATTTGGACGAGAAATTAACTACAGAATTTAAATTGGGAGTGGAAAAGATCAACAAACAGTTTGGTGATTTCTTTGCACTCATGTTTGGAGGTGGATCAGCCAGCCTCACCGTTGTGCGGGAGCAGAAACGCAGGAAGACCACCCCCAACCCCCTCCTTGGAATAGGAGGGGAGGAAGATGATGAATTTATTCCTGAAGAGGAAGGCGAGGAGGGAATTGATATTAGTGTAAATTTGCCGCAGAAGCGGGTGAAAGGGTTAATGATGCTCTCGGGAGGAGAACGCGCACTTACTTCCATCGCCCTTTTGTTTGCGATTTCTCAGGTAAATCCACCGCCATTTATTATTCTCGATGAAACCGATGCAGCCCTCGATGAAGCAAATTCTCGAAAATATGGCGATATGATCGAAAGTCTTTCAAAGTATTCACAGCTTATTTTGATCACTCACAATCGAGAAACAATGTCCCGCGCCGGTGTTTTGTATGGAGTTACCATGAGTTCAGAAGGTTCTTCAAAGCTTCTCTCAATTCGATTTGACGAAGCATTAGCAGTGGCTAAATAATTAATTATGGAAAAAGAACCTCATTTTGAAAATCCATATGGTCCACTAATAGGTACTCATGTCCTTACATATATTCAAGAGAAAGATGCAAAAAATAAAGACATGGCAGTTTTTGTTAGGGGTAAAATTCTAGATGTCCTCGAGGATGGATTCAAAATTGAATATCAGGGGAATGATAACCTTTTATTTGATGGCAAGGTTGAAGTAATTCCAATTGAATATATACTATCCCGACCACCTCAAGAAGGAGAACCAGACAATCAACCTATTTTTCTTGTTGAAGAAAATGGTGATAGATTTTTAGATCAAAACGGTAAAGTTGTTGAACCAGGAAAGTGGATTGAGATCAATGATGAAGATTAATTATCTCTCTTTTGGGGATTTTCAGAATACTTTGCTCTCAATTTTTGAAATTCTGTTTCGAGCGCAGTGAGTTGCTCGTCACTTAAGTCTTCAAGATCAACAAAGCTATTACGTGGACCTTTAATTCCGCGCAGGAGTTCATCAAGTTTTAATTGTGTTGCCCGAGCCTCGCGGTTTTGGGTGTTTTGAATCAGAAAGACCATGAGGAAGGTCAGAATAGTTGTACCTGTATTGATAAATAGTTGCCAGGTATTTGAAAAATCGAAAATAGGTCCGGTTACAGCCCAGATAATAACGAGACATACTGCAAGGATGAATGCTTTGGCATTACCGAGAGTTTGTGATGCCCAGTGAGCAATTTTGTGGAAGACATCGTTGGGTTTCATACACGTATTCTACCACAGCTGAGATTATTTAGCGGGCTCGCGGACAATAGCGTAGTCGAGGGTTTTTGCATCAAGATCTGCTTTCACCACTCGGAAGCGGACTTTATCACCAAGGCGGAATTTCTTTTTGGTACGGTCACCTTCGATAGAATAGGTTTTCTTGTTAAATACATAATAGTCATCGCCAAGTTCGCGAAGCGGCACCATTCCTTCACATTTTGATTTTTCTTCTTCAATATAAAGTCCCCATTCTGTGACACCCGAGATCATGCCATTAAATTCTTCACCAATATGCTCTGACATGAATTCTACCTGCTTGTATTTAATTGAAGCGCGTTCTGCTTCAGCGGCATCAATTTCTTTGTCGGTTGAGTGTGAAGCAATTTGCTCAAGTGAACGCAATTGAGCATTGACTTGAGTCTTGTCACCTTTAAGTACTCCATCAAGAATTCGGTGAACAACGAGGTCGGGATATCGGCGGATAGGCGAGGTAAAGTGAGTATAAAACTGAAAAGCCAAACCAAAGTGGCCGATATTTTTTGTTGAGTAAACTGCTTTGGCCATTGAGCGAATAGTGGCAGTTTTAATGAGAGATTCTTCTGGTTTCCCTTCAATACTTTTCAAAAGTCTATTGATATCTTGAGAACTAACTTTGCCTTGCTTTACCGGCAGGTGATAGCCAAGAGCTTGCAAGAAAAGGCCAAGGTCGGCAATGCGCTCCTGGTCAGGCAGATCGTGAATTCGATAAATTGAGGGACCTTCATTATGCTCTTGCTGATAGTCAAAAATAAATTTTGCCACTTCACGGTTGGCCAAAAGCATGTATTCTTCAATGAGTTTATGCGTTTCAAGACGTTGCTTTTTAATAACTTCGATCGGCTTGCCGTGGGCATCAAGCTTGAATTTTACTTCTTCAGTTTCAAAATCAATGGCGCCGTTTTTGTATTTCTGCTCACGGAGTTTGAGTGAGATCTTATTAAGCGTATCAAGAATTTCAAAATGCAGTCCTTTCGTATCAAGCGATTTCTGGGCTTCTTCGTAGCTAAAGCGTTTGTCAGAATTGATCACTGATCGGCCAAACCATCGCTCATGCACATTACCTTCCATATCCATGACAAATGCCGCGCTGAAGGCAAATTTATCTTCATTCGGATTGAGACTACAAAGGTCATTTGAGAGCACTTCAGGAAGCATGGGAATGGTACGGTCTACCATATAAATAGAAGTAGCACGGCGTAATGCTTCGCGATCGAG
Source organism: bacterium (assembly GCA_030855125.1). GTDB lineage: Bacteria > Patescibacteriota > Minisyncoccia > Phycocordibacterales > JAKAEA01 > JAIFWI01. The sequence continues at coordinate 50,082 of JALYRQ010000003.1, forward strand.
TTCTGTACCAGAGCGGACATAGTGGGCGACATCAGCAATGTGAACGCCGACTTCGTAAAATGGACCACCCCCAACCCCCGCCTTGGAATAGGCGGGGAGCTCTTTCAGTGACAATGCATCGTCAAAGTCCTTCGCATCTGCGGGGTCGATCGTACAGGTGAATGTTCCACGAAAATCTTTTCGCTCTGCAATTTCTGCAGCTGGCAAAGGCTTTTCCCGCTTTTCTATCTCATGCGCTTCGCGATCAACTTCTGGAGGGAAGTGAGTATCAATGCCTCGATCGAGAATGATCGATTGCATTTCGGCTTCGTGATCACCTTTTTCTCCGAGGACTTGAACAACCTCACCCGCTGGATATTGCTGACCCACAGGCCAGCCGGTCATTTTGACTAATACTTTTTTACCGATCTGCTCTGACTTTGCGTCAGGCACGACAATCGGCACATACATTTTGCGATCATCGGGAATAAGCCAGTTTGCTCCTTCGCGCAAGGCAAGCACTCCAACAAACTGTTTCTTGGCTCGATCTAATACTTTTACCACCTGGCCGGTCTGTTCTTCAAATCCACCTTGTTCAGCAGGTGTTTTTTGTCCGGGCCGTCCACGTTTTACTTTAAAGCGCTTGCCGGTCAGAATGATTTCAACTTTGTCGCCATTGAGAGCGTGATTTACAAATTCTGGTTCAATAACAATGTCATCTTCAACACCTTCAATTTCCACAAATCCCATGCCTTTGCCGGTGGTGCGGATAGTTCCTGTAATATGCTTCTTTTCTTCCTCGCGTTTTTCTTTGCCTGATTGATGTTCGTGTTTCATATGTATTTAATGCTACTATAGCAAATATCTCTATTTATTGACAATCAAGCTCATTTGTTATTACATGACCAGTAGATGAAAGGAGCATACCTATGAAGCGATTACTTTGGGCGTTCCTTAACCTCTTGGTGAGGTTGTGGAACAAGATCGATCAACATCTCTGCAGGTCGCTGCCATACCTGTTGAGGTATGGGTGGCAGCAGCTTTGGGTGAGGAAGGGTGAGTTCCATCCTTCGCTCGATTCGGACTATGAGGGCTTGAAGCCTGACCAGCGTGAGGCGTATTCGCTGGATCTTGTCCGCAGAAGGCAGATCGCTCATGAGCGAGAGCTTGGCGAAGGGGTATAAACACGGCACTCACTCAGAGGGCCGTTTTTCTTTATATTATTGACCATTTGCTGCGTTTCTGTTAGTATAGCGAAATGTTGAAAATTCGATTACAACGAGTAGGACGAAAGCACGCACCGACATTCCGGGTGGTTTTGACTGACTCAAAAAACTCTACAAAAAGCGGCCGAATGCTTGAAGTGCTTGGCTCACATGACCCTCGTCATAAAGAGATGACCGCGCTCAATGGTGATCGCATTAAGCACTTGATCGCAAACGGCGCTCAGCTTTCTGACACAATGCACAATATGTTGATCTCAAAGAAGATCATTGAAGGCAAGAAGATCAACGTTTTGCCAAAACGAACATATACAAAGCCTGTTGAAGAAGTAGTAGTACCAAAAGAACCTGCAC
>JALYRQ010000004.1 GCA_030855125.1 bacterium
CGGTAAAGCTTTGTATGCCTCGATGACAAAGATCAGAAAGAGAAATGTCGCGCCGGTCCATTTGATCGATAGCGCGCCGGCAGCAAGGATGATCGAAACAGCAAATAGTTTTAATGAGTGTTTTGAACGAGATACCAAATAAAAATAGAGTGAACTAAAACCAAACAAAAGTAAAAATGCATCAAGCAGAATAAATCGCGACTGTACAATGATCGAATTTTCAAACACCACCAGCATCGCCGCAAAGAATGAAACCATGAGAGATAATTTCAACTGGCGAGATACGCCATAGATGACAAGCGGCAGCAATATTCCCGCCCAGATCGGTAATAATCGGAGCACGGCAACATCAGGCTCGACAAACCGTTCTCCAATCACAAATTCTGCTTGATATGGTTCAATTCCAATAATCTTGCTCATCCCTGCGAGCATCAGTTTTCCTAATGGAGGATGCTGATCAAAGAAATATGAGCCTTGCGTATAATCTTGGGCAAACCGGGCAAAGAATACCTCATCGAACACAAATTCCTGCGGATGACTCCAGAAAACAATGTGCGTAAAAAAACTAATAATACTAATAAGCAGTATGAGTATGAATTCCTTTTTTTTCACTTTACAATTAAGAATATAATAGTTAGCTCAACAACGCAAAAGCCAGGACCGTGAGGTCCTGGCTTTTGTTCTATTATTTTCTCTCTATCATCCTTTATTTTGTTCCGTTCAATTACTGTCTTTCCAGCTGTCTGATGCTTTAGGAAATCATCGTTCCATTATGTGCTCAATTGAAGCACACAATATCGACTCAGTAAGTCATACTTCCATAAAATATGGAGAGTACAACGGTTTTCACCTTGAAATGTTCCACGAGCAGCTTCCGCTACCCGTGCCTTGTTACGACTTACTCCCTGTTACTGATTTTACCGTAGACCATCACATGGATGGGCTTCGGGTACTACCAGCTCCCTTGAGTTGACGGGCGGTGAGTACAAGACTTGAGAACGTATTCACCGCAGTATAGCTGACCTGCGATTACTAGCAATTCCGGCTTCATGGGGTCGAGTTGCAGACCCCAATCCGAACTGGCGCCGCTTTTCTAACGATTTGCTCCGAGTTACCTCATTGCGTCGCGTTGTAGCGGCGATTGTATTATGTGTGTAGCCCAAGATATCAGAGGGTCATGCTGATCTGGCGTCATCCTCGCCTTCCTCCCCCGAAATAATTAATAATGACAACGCATTTTGCGAAGAATATATCTTCTTCACTAAAGCGCTTCGCTAACTCGTTCAGAAGATACATTCTTCTGAAACGCGCTGGCTGTCTTTTACAAACTATTGCGGGGGCAGTCTCGCCTGACACTTGTAACAGGCAACGAGGGTTGCGTTCGTTTCCCCACTGAAGGGAACAACTCAAGCCACGAACTGACGACGACCATGCAACACCTGCCTAAATGTCCTTGCGGACTGTTACGTTTCTGCAACATTCATCTAGGTTTCAAATCTTGGTGAGGTTCTTCGTTTACCGTCGAATTAAACCACATAATCCACTGCTTGTGCAAGTCCCCGTCTATTCCTTTGAGTTTTAGCCTTGCGGCCGTACTACCCAGGCGCCAGACTTAACGCGTTAGCTTCGGCTCTCAGAGGGTCGATACTCCGAAAACCCAGTCTGGATCGTTTAGGGCGTAGACTACTGGGGTATCTAATCCCATTCGCTACCTACGCTTTCGTGTTTCAGTGTCAGGAGTGCGCCAGTGAACTGCCTTCGCATTTGGTGTTCCCCATGATATCAACGGATTTCACCCCTACTCCATGAGTTCCATTCACCTCTCGCATCCTCTAGTTGTACCGTTTCCCCTGCGGGTCCCCGGTTAAGCCGAAGAATTTCACAGAAGACTAATACAACCACCTACACACCCTTTACGCCCAATAATTCCGGATAACGCTTGGGGCACTCGTATTACCGCTGCTGCTGGCACGAGTTTAGCAACCCCTTATTCTTGAGATGATCAATGACTTTCTATCTCACAAAAGGTTTTTACATCCCGAAGGACTTCATCAACCACGCGGTGTCGCTCGATCACGCTTTCGCGCATTGTCGAATATTCTCGGCTGCAGCCACCCGTAGGTGTATGGACCGTGTCTCAGTTCCATCGATGGGGGTCAGCCTCTCAGCTCCCCTAGCCGTCATCGCCTTGGTAGGCCGTTACCCTACCAACTAGCTGATAGCCCGCAGGCCGTTCCTAAAGCGATAAATCTTTACTCCCAAGGATAAATCCAAGAGAGACTATCAAGTATTAGCTCCGGTTTCCCGGAGTTATTCCTGACTTTAGGGTACGTACCTACGTGTTACAACCTCGTCTGCCGCTCCTCTTGCGAGGCGCTCGACTTGCATGCCTTATCCACACCGCCAGCGTTCATCCTGAGCTAGGATCAAACTCTAAATAAAAATTATACTCGTGATTAATCAACATTGAAGTTAATACGCCAAGATCTTGAGGTAATGGCTTAAAGACGAGTCGAACGGAACAAAATAAAGGACTTAAACATCACTGCTTAAGACGATAGATATTCCTGTGTTTTTATCGAGAATCTGATAGGTCCCAACTCTGGTGCGCATATCCGTGGATGTTGTTTGGATATGCGACTGGAATTATTTTTTCTCAAATTTAATAGTGACTTGCACTATTCTCAATATGTACTTTGTCAATGAACACTTAAAAAGCCAAAAGACTTTTCAAACTAAGCCCCTATCCATAGATAGAGGTATCCACTAGTATATACGAATGAAATATGGTGTCAAGCCCCTTATTTAGAGCCATTTTTAGCGCATATCGAAGTACGCTGCGAGGGTTTTGCCGTTGATGGTAATATCAGCTGATTTTACGGTTGAGAATTGCATAACGGTGGCTTTGATTTGCTCTTGAATACGAGGATCGTCACAGGTGCCAGCTGACATAAGGGTACCCGAGAGTTTTACGGTCGCCTTACCATTGGCATCTATAGAGGCAGAGTCTACTTTTACTTTTGAAGCTGAAAGTGAATTATAGAATCCAGATTCGCCATAGAATGCAGTTTTAATTGAGAACAGATCTTCAAGTGCAGCTTTTAATACTGCCTGGCCTTTAACATCGCGATTAACCGGAATGAGGCGGTCACCACAGCCAATCGTTGGGCCGGTAAATGGTTCGGCTTCTGCCATTTCTACCATGAAAATTTTTACACGGGTTACTGCTTCGCCGGCCGGAGCCTCTGGCGTAGGCTGGGTTGAAGTATTGGCTGTAAACTGAATTGAAGCAAGAATTTGTTCTTGCGTGTTTCGGTCTTGAACATTGATCGTTCCTGAGTGAACGGTTTCTGCAGTTTCAAATTCAACACCAATTTCACAGACATCTTCTCGGATAACCTTGCCGTTTTGGATACACTGGACAGTGTGGTTTTGAACTTCGGTGCCAGCCCAGACAAAACCGAATGATTCCCATGATGCAGGAGTACTGTTAAATGAAACCATAGTTCCCCATCGAGTACCGTCTTTTAGAATGTAATCAACGGGCTGTTTTGCAGAGGCTTTAAATGAAACGGTGCTTGGTTTTGTCTGTCCATATACACCTTCAGTACCAATACCTTTAGGATAGAGAGAAACGTGAGTAAAGACATTGTGATGAGTAAGATAAGTAGGCTTTGTAGTTCCTTTTTTGAATACATGAATGCCGGGAATTTGTTCATCAACTGAAACCTGCCAGGTATCAGGATATTGGAAGGTAACACCATATTTTTCATTGGTGTAGGTCTGCCAAACCTGTGCTCCTGGTGTTTCATTTGGATCTAAAAGGCCTTGTCGGTCTTTAACTCCCCAGACGATAATACCCACTAAAAGCACGATAACGACGAGGGCCGCAATAGAGATTAATACCTTCGTGGTTGAATTATTTGTATTGTTCATATGTGTAGTATACTACGACCCGATGAGCTTAAGGTAACAACGTAAAATCCGCCTAAGGCGGACCACGTTGCAAGCATTAACGCTTCTCGACCGTGGTTTTTAAGACCCTGACATCATCTTCAAGGATTTCTATTCTGCGTTCGTGATTTTGTTCGATACGCGAAATATCATCCTTTGTGGCCATATTTCCTTCAATCACATCTATTCGTTTTTCCAACCGAGTAATATCGTCTTTTGTTGCCATTTTATCCTCTAAATGCTGAAAACTGTCTTTAGTTACCTTAAGTACATCTGCTAGCGTAACTTTATCAAGATTTTTGTTCTTCTTTTTCATGAGAGAATTATATTCTACCAAGATAAAGACCTGCCTGCGCAGGCAGGAAAAATGAAGGGTTTACTTTGCTGACTTTTTGATTTGAAGTTTTTCGAGGGTGACAAGAAGTGGTGACGCAACGAAGATCGAAGAATAGGTGCCGACGATAACTCCCATGAGCAATACAATGGCAAAATGACGAGTAGGCTCGCCGCCGAAAATGTAAAGCGCTAAAAGGACAAGGAAGATCGTAAGTGAGGTATTGATCGAACGGCCGAATGTTTCAGAGACACTCTTCCCAACCGTTGTTTCAAAGTTTTCTTTATTGCGTTCTTCACGATTAATGCGGAGATGTTCTCGGACACGGTCGAATACCACGATCGTATCGTGAACTGAGTATCCCAAAATCGCCAGAATTGCCGAGACGAAGAGCACATCAATTTCACCACCGAAATAACGAGAATAGATAATATAAAATCCAGTCGGAATAATCACATCGTGGATAAGGGCAATAATAGTTGCTACACCATATTTCCAGGAAGCGACCGGCTCTGAAACCTTACGGAAGGCGTAGGTTACAAAAAGGACGATTCCCAGCACTACCAGTGCGATCGAGGTAACCGCCTTTCGCTTGAGTTCATTACCAACAACAGGGCCAATAGAGTTATAGTTTTCAAGCGTAATCTGACGTGAACCGTTAAGTGAAAGTGCATTCAGGACCTGCTGTTTCTGCTGTTCATTAAGCTCAACGGTACGCAAAACAAATCCTAGTTCGCCTGTTGGCTGCAAAACATAGTTCCCAAGGCCAAGCTTATTAAGTTCAGCCTTAACTGATTCCTGATCAGGTCGAGATACTGCAGCTGGTGTTGAAGTTGCAGTCGGCGCGGTAACAAGCGGCCCGGTAGTTGTCATGTAGCTTACCTGAGTAATGGTACCTCCTTTGAAATCAATACCAAAATTAAAACCGTATACAACCATCGCCCCAATTGAAATCAAGATCAACAGAGCTGAGATGATAAAGAATATTTTTCTGTAGGTTACAACAAACATATATTTATTTTATTCCTGTTCCAAAGAGGAATTTAGTAAGCGGACCTTCATTTGATTTTTTAGGGGCGAGAGCAAAGAGTAAGGTACGTGAGGCGGTGATTGCGGTGAACATACTAATGAGCACTCCAAGACCGAATGTCAGCGCAAAACCTTTGACTGCTGACGTTCCAAGCCAGAAGAGCACGAGCGCAGTGATCAAACTTGAAATATTTGAATCACGAATTGAAAGCCAGGCTCGGCTGAAGCCCTCGTGCAATGCATCATAGAGTGACTTCCCTTTCTTGAGCTCTTCTTTCATACGCTCGAAGATCAAAATATTGGCGTCAACGGCCATACCAATCGAAAGAATAAATCCGGCGATTCCAGCTGCGGTCAGCGTAACAGGAATTAATTTAAAGACTGCAAGTGAAAGGATCACATACATCAATAATGCGAGCGTTGCAATAACTCCAGGTAATCGATACCAAAGAATCAAAAACAGTGCCACTAAGGCAATGCCCCAGAGACCAGCTTTTACTCCGGCAAAGAGCGCAGATGAACCAAGTGATGGACCGATGGTTTGTGTTCCGATCAGTTCAATGGGCACCGGCAAGGCTCCATAATTAAGGTCGCGCACGAGCTGCCGTGCCTCAGGCAAGGTAAATCCTCCGGAAATGGTTGCTTGGCCACCCGTAATCTCTTCGCGAATAACCGGAGTTGAGATCGGCTGCTTGTCCAAGAAGATGGCAAGAATTTTGCCGACATTTTCTTTTGTGGTTTTTGCAAAGAGTTCTGAGCCTTCGCCATTAAACTGTAATGAAACAATTGGTTCCGATCCGGCCTGATTATTGAATACCAGCTGTGAATTAGAAATAAGCCGGCCGGTCAAGCCTGTTGGTTGAGTAAGGTTGTAGAGATCGAGCGAGGTTGTGGTGCTACCAAATTCCATATTTGGGTCCATCAAGCGGAATTCAAGCAGCGGTGTCTGACCGATTTGAGCGACCGCTTCTTGAATATTAGTTACCCCGGGCAGATCAACAACAAGTTTATTGTCGCTGCTAAATGTTCCGGCACCTTCAACCTGCAAGACGGGTTCAGAAACTCCATAGAGATTCACTCGGCGTTCAATCACATCTTTGAGTGCATCGAGAGCTTCGCCAACATCACTGCCTTCCGTGAGCTGCGAAACATCAGCCCGATAAATCAGCTGCGTGCCGCCGGCAAGGTCGAGACCTAATTTAAAAGGAAACCCAGCAATAGACTGAGGACGGCCTACTTGTGAGCCGTAGACAAACCAGCCAACAAGGCTGATAACAATAATGAGGATAAGCGCCCAAATTCGGTATTTATTCATACATTCTATAAAAGCTTTACGCTATCCTAGCCTGAAACTGATCAAATTGCAATTTGCTGTAGGATTACTCGGCAATATCCGGCAACGCGGCATCTTCACTCACTAAATCCTGTACGTAGGCAGAGACCTGCTCGTCAGCATCATCTTCCCATTTGTGGATCTGCTCGACTTCATCATTAACCATATCATCAAGCTCATGAATACTTTGATCAGTTGCTTGCACAAACACCTCCCGCTCTGCCCGGATCTTTTCTATTAGAGCAATAACCTCCGGATCGCCGACAAGGACATCAGTTAGAAGCTCAGGCTTTGCATCCTTCTGAGCTGAGACATTATTATTTTTTGCTTGATCGTCTGCCATGTTTTTATTTTGTTGAACCCTCAGTCTTCTTTGCAAAGTATTCATACAGCTGACTAAAAATTCCAAAAGGTCTGCTCTTCCCAAAATTATTCTTAATTCTGTTTTCTTTAAATCCTTTCATGGAATCTTTCACCTGTGATGATATCTCTGGACTACTAACATCAACACCATTGCGCGCCATATCTTTGACAACATACGCATCAAATATTTCCTGCGATAAAGCATCTTCGGACGCTGAGGCCGCATCAATACCTTTGTCCCGATACACATCATTAAGTAATTGTGGATCAAGTGCACCAAGTACCGGAAAAATCTTGAGCTTGTTTTGGGCGGCATACGTATTCCATTGAGTTGCATATTCCTTATACGATGCCGCTGGCAGAGGTTGTTCAGCTCCTTCTTTTTTTACTTCATACTTTTGTCTCTGCATATCGAGCTCCTGCATCTGTTTTGCATACGGCATAATTTTTGCCAATATCTCATTGATCTTTTGCTGTCGCACGCTTATCTCTCCTTCCAACGCAGTAATTTCTTTGGTGATAAGTTCCAATCCTTGCTTATGCCTACCCTCATCCTGGCCTAACCAGAAATTGTATTGCTCACGAAATTTAATAATTTTCCCTTGGATCTTTTGGATCTCCTCCGCTATTGGCTCAATCTTTTTTGCTATTCTTTCAGCTTTTTCAATCCTTTGGTCAATAGATTTAGTAAAATAGTTACTCAGGCGCTCCGCGGCTTTGTCACGTTTCTCTCCATATACAGCCAGGTTATCTCTCATATTCTTTGCTTCAGGACTATCACCTTTATTATCTACCTCCAATTTCAAAAGACTGAAAGAAAGAAGGTCGGCCTTTTTATCAAGCTGGGCCACCTTAATCTTATCTAGAACTCTGGTCATGAATTTTGGCACAAGAGCATTGAGCACACGTGCCGCGGATCCAGTTTGTGTTTCAACCTTGTTTTTATCAGTACGCTCAAGCGGGCCTGCAAGTGCTTCAATATCATCAAATCCTGGAGGCGAAAGGCTTGGATCGGGCACTGTCTCAACCGAACGAGTCTCAGGTTTTGGAGTTGTCGGTGCAAGCTCATATGGTGCAAGCGGCTCGACGGGGACATTCTCAGCTATAGAGGCAGAAACCTGCGCTTCTGCAGATACTTCATCATGTTCTTCTCGTGGAACTTGTGGGAACATTCTTTCAGGTGCTCCTAATGTGGGGTCTGCTAGACTTGGTGCAACACCTTGAACAATAGAGGGTGTGAGGTTACTGTCGTTTGTTACTTCATCAATCGTTTGATTAAAATTTTGTGACCAAGAATCAATGGTCGTACCAAATTCAAGATTGAGCTTATTGATCTCATTAAACTCTTCAGGAAAAATATCCTGAGCCTGGGCATATTGGACATAGTCCTGGGCTTCTGATTTTACGGTTTGAGTAGTTTCTGTTACCGCCGAAAGGGCTTCTGCTAGGGTACTTTCAAATTGAGCTTCCGTCGATGCTGAAATAGATTCTAATCCGGGCTGAGCAAGTCCTTTTTCAAGTGCAATTTCTTCACCGGTGATCTGATCTATTTTTTTTGCAGTGCCATCAGCCATATTACAATCCTAATTCTTTTTTAATAGCAGCAATTTTTCGGGTGTCGACTGTTTTCATAATGCGCTGAACATCCTGTTTGTATTTTTTTGAGAGTGCATCAACATTACTCAGAAATTCTTCCTGAGCTTTTTTTACTTTCTCGATCTTTTCCTGCAGGGTCATTACCCACAGTATACTACGACAAAACCAGTTTCTTCAATTCTGCTATCCCCTCTTTTAGTGTAACCTGAGGTTTCCAGCCAAGTAATTTTTCTGCCCGAGAATTATCCGCCAACGTATTTTGTGGTTCAAGTCGAGCCGGAATGTATTCAATCTCTCCGCCAATGAGTTCAGCGATCTCTTTAATCGTATTATTTTTGCCTGAGCCGATGTTAATTACTTCTCCTTTTCCGACATGAGTACTTTCTGAAGCTAGGATGTTTGCATTTACCACATCACTGACATGAGTGAAATCTCGGGTTTGTCCGCCGGTACCGGTAATGGTCATAGCTTTGCCTTTTTTCACCTGATCCAAAAATTTTGCAATAACGAGCGGATATGAACCTTCGGCACTCTGGCGAGGGCCATATACATTAAAATATCGAAGACTCACTGTTTCCAATCCATATACATCTGCCCAGACCTGAGCGTAGACTTCACCAACATATTTATGCAATCCATAGGGGCTTTTCGGCATTGCCGGCATATCTTCTTGAAGCGGCAAGGTAGGCTGATCTCCATATGCGGCACTGGATGCAGAATATATTAGACGCTTCACGCCGCCCTCTTTTGCCGCAATTAATATATTCATTGTACCTGTTACATTTATTTCATGAGTCTCTGCCGGCCGGTCGATTGAGTCTTGAACCCGCGGCAAAGCAGCTAAATGGAAAACATAAGTCGCACCGTTCACGATTGGTTTAATATCCTGGAGATTATGGATATCTTTTTCGTGTAATGTAGCTTTTGGATTAACCTGCTCTTTATATCCTCCCACTAACGTGTCGATAACATGAACGTCATATCCCTTTTCTACCAATGAATCTACCAAGTTCGAACCGATAAATCCTGCCCCTCCGGTGACAACAACTTTGTTTTGCATATAGTTAAATTATTCTTCTGCTTATTTACCAGCTTGAGCAAAAAATTTGTTAATGGTTTTTAATGCGATTTTGACGTCGAGAATAAATGAACGATTTTTTAAATAATACAAATCGTATGACAGTTTTTCTCGTGTCTGATCTACCGCCACCCCATGATGCGGATGATTGTCATGATAGATCTGTGCCCAGCCAGAAAGGCCTGGCTTAATCAGATGACGGATGCCATAGTATGGAATTTCCTTTTCATACTGAGCAACAAGCGGTGGAAATTCCGGCCGTGGACCAATAAATGAAAGATCACCAGTAATAATATTCCAAAACTGCGGGAGCTCATCCAATCGGGTTTTTCTCAGGACCTCCCCTACACGTGTAACTACATTTTGACTTCTTCCGTTACTATACACACCATTGTCGTTTGACGTCATCGTTCTAAATTTTACAATTTTGATGATCTTGCTGTTTTTTCCTAAGCGTTCTTGTTTGATAAATACCGGCCCGCCGTCCTGAAACTTAATGGCAGCAATAATAAATGGATAAAATACCAGAGAAATAATGCCACAAAGCACGGCTACTCCAACGTCCATCATTCGTTTGAGAAGATCATAAGTCATCTTGGGTGCCAAAGAAATATTTTCCAGAAACCAGCTGTATTTAATCAATGAAAGCGGAATACGATCAAATACATCTTCGTACACGCGGTGCATATCAATAAAAATAATTCCTGAAAAAATAAGATTATAGAGTGCTGGCAAAATCGGCTCAACCCGTTCACTTTTAAAATCAACCACAACGATCGAAGCATCTTCACTGTAAATACGCTTTACAATTTCTTCTTGAAAATCAACCTGACCAACGGCATCAAGATTTACTGATGAAATAAAATTGAGATTGTAATGTTCATTGGTATTTACTTCATCGCGCAGCTCTCGCATTTCTTCACCATAACCAATTAAGATCGCATTCTGCTTTCGCTTAGGACCGATAAATCGGTAGCCCTGGACTCGCCAAAAAAGAATAAGTCCAAAAGAGACAACAAGATAGATAAATAAGTTTGTCTTCGGTGTAATACCGAAATACGGAATGAAATAAAAAAAGAGCACCGCAACCACACTGTTCATGATCTGGGCCCGGAGGATGGTACTCGGCAAGCGGCTTCGGAGAATGATGGTGCGCTTGTCATAGAGCCCTCCAATATAAAACACCAAAAACCAGACCAAAAAAAGGATAGAAAACGGCACGAGGTGGGCTTGTATGAGCCCATCAGCCGGAAATTCCTGATAACGGATAAGCAGCGTCAAAAAAAGCGAAATATAAAAGATAACGACATCGCCTAAAAAGAGGAGAAATGGGTCCCGTTTATTAAATGCAGTCATAGTGTAACGTGGCTTAACTATAGCAAAAATAGCCGAAAATGCCATATAATGAGCACATGAGCAAAACCAAGGTCCTATTTGTCATTACCAAAGGAAACTGGGGCGGCGCCCAAAAATATGTTTTTGAAATGGCGACGAGATTGCCTAAAGGTGAATATGAAGCGGTTGTCGCTCACGGAGCAGGTGATATTTTACCTGAGCATCTCAAGCAGAACGATATTAAAACCATTGCAATCCCCGGTCTTGGCCGAGATGTAAACGTATTCAAAGATCTCTCATCATTTTTTAAACTCATTTCGCTCTACCGGACACAACAACCTGATGTAGTTCATGTGAATAGTTCAAAGATCGGCGGGATAGGCGCATTAGCAGCCCGGTTTGCAGGGGTGAAGAAAATTATTTTCACCGTCCACGGATTTGCCTTCAATGAAGATCGGCCATGGATCCAAAAAACGATCATTTCATTTTTGAGCTGGATCACACTTATTTTGTGTACTGATGTTATTTGTATTTCCAAACAGGATTATGATCGGGTAAAACAGTGGCCGGGTATATCACACAAGCTTCATGTAATACACAATGGTATTGCAGTGCCCCATTTCACCTCGGAAGCCAAAGCTCGGGAGACGCTCGCACAAGCAATTGATCAGTCGCCTGATGTCTTTAAAAACAAAACCGTCATTGGAACCATCGGTGAACTTACTCCCAACAAAGGATATATGTATGCACTTCGAGCAATGAAAAATGTCGAGAATTGTATCTATATTATTATCGGCGGCGGTGAACAGGAAAAAATGCTTAAAGAATGGATTAAAGAAAATAAAACTGAAGATAAAATATTCTTAGCCGGATTTATCACCAATGCCTCCCTGAACCTCAAGGCTTTTGATTTATTTCTATTGCCATCACTGAAAGAAGGATTACCGTATGTGATTTTGGAAGCGGGATTTGCAGAGATACCGGTTATTGCTACAAAAGTCGGAGGTATTCCTGAAATGACAAACGGCAATGCATTTTTGATCGAGCCGCGCTCAAGCTCCGAGATCAGTACAGCTATTTCTACTGCCATTGAGAACCGTGACCAAGCCGGACTCCAGGCACAACAGCTTAAAGATCACCTCGAAAAAAACTATAGTGTGGATAATATGCTCGACAGTACTATGAAGCTCTACCAGGATACGGTATAATTTGACTATGTTTGAAAGCAATGGATTATTACCACATCCCCCTGAATCAGAGGTGATGATGTTGGCAAGAAAAGTACCGTTTATTAACTCTACAAAAAGAGCTCAGGCTTTATTGTATATTGTAGCTGCAATTTTATTTGCTGTGTCATTTCTGATCATTGTATATAGTATCAATGCACGTAAGCCTCAGGTATATAAAACACCTATAACCGAAGTTCCATCACAATAATATGAAAAAATCTTTATCATCGGGATTTACCTTAATTGAAATACTGGTAGTAATTGCTATCATTGGCTTTCTTGCTTCACTAGCCTTTGGTTCTCTTGTTGCAGCCCGCAAAAAGTCAGAAGATGCCCGAACTCGTGCTGATGTAGAACAAATTAAACTGGCCATGGAATTGTATGAGCAAGAAAACGGCGGCTATCCTAACCCACAAGATCCAAGTTCATCGGTCCCCGCTCAGGCAAGTGCAAGTATCTACTGTGTTGGTAGAAGCACCTGTACTCATAAGGGAATTCCACGGAATGGCGTCGCTCCATTATATGTAGCATATTTTAAAGATGTATTAGATCATTATAGCCCACTGCTTGCTGCAACTTTTAATGCATTCCCTAAGTATAAAAACGCCGGTGATCAAGTTAAATATACATTTAAAAATGCTGGTACAGGACTCAATGAAATAACCGAAGGCGTGGTATTTAGCTGTGCTGATGAGAATGATCCAAACCGGGCTCGTGTTGCCGGCACAGTATGTCCGTTGGATAAAGATGTATTTATCGAATGGGCATTACATAAAACAGGCGGAATAAATAAATTCAAATTCCAGGAGGGTGTAGCAGGTCTGGCCACTGTGGGCGGTTCAAATACAGATTGTCCTGATCTTGGCCATGGGTCACGCAATTGTGAAACCGACTGGACCGATCTTCCCGGCGAGGAACCAACAGAAACCGATGCGAGCCCAGGGACCCTGCCACCATCTCCATCACCTAATCCTGCGTGGATGTTCGTAGTAGATATAGGTGTCGGATCATGTGGAGTGAAAGTTAACGGTAATGCAGTATTAATGTCAGGCCCAGTAAATATTCCCGCAGGATCAAATGCATCAGTTACAGCAGATACTGGGGTTGGTGGTAATGAAATAAAAAGTGTGTCTTCAAACGACGATTTAGATAACGATGGTGTATTCGAACCAGGTGAGACAAAACTCTGGTATGGGGATCCCGGGATCGGAGTTGGAACAAAATTATTTAGCAGAACCTTTCTCTACACAGAAAAATACCGAGATGTATACTTCGGTTGTGGTCCAGACTCTCCTGGAGGATCACCATCTCCTTCGCCTTCTTCTTCCCCCATGCCTTCAATGGGACCATAGGGAATACATTACTTAGATCCCAATAAACTCATTCTTGATGATATCGCGATGAGCAGCACGGCGATGTCTTCGCATACTCATAAGAATTCCAAGCCCAATAAATTCGGTCACCAAGTGTGATCCTCCATAACTCATAAATGGGATTGTTACCCCCGTTACCGGCAAAAGGCCGATATTCATACCAACATTAATCGCAATGTGGGTCATAAACATGATCGCCAAACCAGCACCATAGAGTGTTTCAAAGTTTGAAGCCCCATGCATTGCATTTAAAAGGATTCTCCACACAACGATACTAAACAAAATAAAGAGGATAATCACACCGACAAATCCCCATTCTTCGGCAAAAGCGGCAAAAATAAAGTCGGTCTGATACTCAGGTAAAAAGCTCAATTTTGACTGTGTACCATAGCCAATCCCCTTTCCGAGCATCTGGCCGGAACCCACAGCGATCGTTGACTGATAGGCGTTGTAGCCTGCCCCATGGATATCTGCCAGTGGATGGATAAAGGTCATAATGCGGGCTTTTTGATAATCCTTAAATACATACATCCACAGCCCGGCAAAGGTCACTGCCCCGATCATCACCACAGCCAGTAAATGTTTTTTGGAAATACCGGAGACAAGGACCATACCAAACCAAATAAAAAAGATGATGATCGCTCCTCCGAAGTCTGGCTGAACTATGATCAGAGCAAAAGCGATCAAGGCATATAATCCTGAGACTAAAATATGCCTAATGTTCCTAATTTCCATATGGCGACGGGAGAAATATTTTGCCAGAAGCAATATCAAAACGATTTGAGCCGGATCTGAAGGCTGTATAGAAAAGAGGCCTATATTAAACCAACTTTGGGCTCCCTTTGATACGGTACCTAAGGCAAAAAGCAATATGAGCAGCCCGCAAATTATCGAAAAGAGCGTCACGATCACTCGGGTGCGTTTGAGAAAACTTAGATCAAACATACTCACCACAAAGAATGCAATGAGTGCCATCGGTATCCAGACAAGCTGATTATAAAAATAGGCACTCTCCCCTGAGAATGAATTCATTGTCACAAGCCCCGCTCCCACAAGCGGCAACGCTGCAGCCAAAAGGATCCAGTCTATACTTGCCCTCACATCCCGAAATGCAGACTTCATTGAGGTATCGGTATTATTTCAATACTTGAAATTGCTTTTGGGAACGGTCCTGGCCAGGTAAAGACGATCTGTTGCTGCGACTGACGAGTGAGGTTATCAACAACCGTGCGGGATGCCGCAAATGCATTCTTCTCGCTATCGTAAATAATAATTGCCACGTGTACCTTTGCGATGTCAGTGAAGGTTGGGTTTGTAAGATTTGCGGTAATAAGCGGTGAAACAGCAACATTACTCCATACTTGATTTTCCACCGTTACCGTTGGCTGATTTGGCGCAGCTTGCCGCCAGATAAAATTGTCACTAAATTCAAAGAGTGTTCGAGCTGGCACTCCTTGTGTAATTGGAACTCCTGTTTCTACAACAGCAAAATTTTTGCCGGGAGGAATATTTGTTATACCTTTGCGGGTGCCGATAACTGCATTCTCTGAATTATAGATGGTAAATGTGTATGGAACTTTTATCGCTTCTGCATCAAGATTCCCATTACTAATATAGGCGGTTGCGGTATACACTCCTTCGGTTACTTTAAATATTTGCTGCCAGCGGACGACAGGCTGAAGTTGAATGTGCTTACATAATTGGACACAGGCACCGCCGCAATCTATCCCCTGTTCACCCTGATTCTGTTTATTATCAAAACAAGTTGGTTTTTTATAGAGTTTAATGAACGCAGGAATACCTATCGTAAGTACTACGATGGTAAATAAGATCCCAAAATATATTAGCTTTCTTCGCGCAGCCCAGGTCATGTATGTATTTTAGCAGAATTTGCTACAATATAGTACATATATCATGAAGAAAGGATTTACACTCATAGAAATTATTGTTGTTACAGGAATTATCGGCGTACTTTCAACTATTGTTTTAATTCAGGCTCAATCATTTAAAACTAAGACTCAAGCAAAAGTACGCTCAGAATTTATCAATCAAACGGTTACAGCCCTTGAATTGCACTATGCCCGTAAAGGATTTTATCCGGATGCACCATCTGCAGTATCTCGGTGTTTAGGTAAAAAAGATGGACAGTTTTGCAATAACGGCAGTCTGCAATTCGATGGGTCTACGGTGCTGTATAATGCGATCAAAGAATATCTCCCAAACATTGATACCGATATTAGCTCAAAAACATTTTACACCTCAAGTCGTCAGGGCTCTGAGTCTTCTGCAACCTCAAAAAAATATGATGCAATACTTTATTATCCAGGATCAAGTGATTCACTTTATCCATTGGCCTGTGCAAGCAGCATGTGTCAGGGATACGAACTAAACTGGTATACCCCGGGAGTTCGACAAAGCTGCAGCCCGGGATATCGCAAGACCTGCGGAGCTGATGCTGAAAATCAAGCCAGAGGATACTCATACTGCCAGCTCAATATTCCTAAAAGAGTTTCCGATGTCGATACCACTTCTTGTTAAATAACAATTTAAATAAAAAACTACCCATTCAGTTAAGAATAGGTAGTTTTTTACATCAAGCACTCTGTACCGGCGGCTAGCTACTTTCCCTTCCAAAAAGGTATCATCGCCTCAACGGGGCTTAACTTCTGTGTTCGGAATGAGAACAGGTGTGACCCCCGCGACGAGCCACCAGAACATAATGCTCGATATACTTGCCACGTGATCCGTTAGGATTTTATGTGGTTGAAAGCTAGAACGCGAGTGCAAAGTCATCCATCCCTGAGAATCCCTTACGACCGAATGACAAGCACTCGCGTTTGGGGGGTCTATGACTTTGCACAGTAAAGAACTGTGTCTTGTGTGGTTTCCCACGTTCTAACTTTCAATCTGGTCTTAAAAACTGCAAAGTAGGTACGAAGGTGAAGCTGCTGGGATTGCCAGCTGCAACCGATCGTACCTGGCTCAACCCTTACGGGGAGCCAAGGAACAAACGGTTTGCAGGGGCGCCACCACACGGACTTGTGCATGCCTCAGGAGCCGGCACAGAGACGTGCTAACGCATCCTGCAAACCGTACAATGTGGGGTTACCCACTTTGCAGTTTTTAATATTTTTTCAAACAACAATTCATGAAATGATAACATTCCATGTAACAGGATAAAACGCATAAAGTAATTTGTGATTCGTAAGTTCCCTAATAGGATCGACTGATTAGTACATCTCGGCTCAACACTTTACAGTGCGTACACCTAATGCCTATCACGTGATCATCTCTCACGAGTCTATAACGATTCCTAATCTTGGAGTTGGCTTCCCTCTTAGATGCTTTCAGAGGTTATCCATTCCGAACTTAGCTACCCAGCAATGCCCTTGGCAGGACAGCTGGCAGACCAGAGGTTCGTTCAACTCGGTCCTCTCGTACTAGAGTCAAATCTCCTCAAGAATCAACGCCTGCAGCAGATAGGAGACCAACCTGTCTCACGCTTGTATTTTTCCCGATCTCTCGGGGCAATGGACTATATGATTATCTTTCTCAACCTATCGATTGAGTTAAGATAGTCGACGTGTAGTCTCTACGGGCAGAATATTTTTATTCTTTCCCTAGGTGTCACCATCGCTCATGTTCCCATGATACGGGCTTCACCGATATAAGTCGACTGTGTCACGAAAAATTTCTTTCTCGGACCGCCGTGAACAAGTTACAGTCAAATGTGGTAATCCTTTGATCCTCGGGATTCAGACTGTTAAAGAACCAAATTTAAAGCAAATTCAAAGTAAGCAAAATCACAAGAAAAAAACTAAGAAGATTTCTTCTCTAACTATGTGCTTACTCGATATTTGTTTAGATCCTTAACGGTCTGAACCCAGCTCGCGTATCTTTTTAATTGGCGAACAGCCAAACCCTTGGAAGCTTCTCCACCCCCAGGATAAGATGAGCCGACATCGAGGTGCCGAACACTGCCGTCGCTCTGGACGCTTAGGCAGTACCAGCCTGTTATCCCCAGAGTAGCTTTTATCCGATAATCTCCGGCCGCATCTAAAGCGGACCGTCGGTTCACTTTGTCCCGCTTTCGCGTCTGCTCGTCATGTACGACTCACAGTTAAGCCAGCTTATGCCAATGCACTATCGGCACGGTTTCCATTCGCGCCTAGCTGACCTTGATGAACTCCTCCGTTACTTTTTAGGAGGATAGCGCCCCACTAAAACTGCCCACCAGGTACTGTTTCTCGAGGTTTTTGCCCTCGAGGTTAGAAAATACATCTATAAAGAGTGGTATTTCACTGACGACTCCATGATCTCCGAGAAAATCACTTCAAAGTCTCCCACCTATGCTACGCATTAACAACGTATTTTCAATACCAAGTTACAGTAAAGCTTCTGGGGTCTTTTCGTCTAGCTGCAGGTAACCGGCATCTTCACCGGTATTGTATTTTCACCGGGCGAGTCCCCGAGACAGTTGCTCAGTCATTACACCATTCAAGCGCGTCAGAACTTACCTGACAAGGAATTTCGCTCTTCTATTCCTCAAGAAGGACTCTATCTTCACCCTCTCAATGAGTAGGGTGCATGGCGCTGGTCTCTCGATAGCCATGTGTGGACTAGCATTACATTACTGTAATGCAGGTAGCATTGTTTGTGTGTAATTCTTTTTATTATCTCCTTTTATTAGAAACTTATTTACCTTTTTTCTATAACAGTCCCAATCCTCGTCGGATCATTTTGCAATAATCCGACAACCTTAGGACCGTTATAGTTACGGCCGACATTCACCAGGGCTTATATCAATCAGCACTACATCTTGCGACATAGCACCCCCAATATTTGACCTTCTGGCATTGGTCAGGTGTCACCCCCTATACATCCTCTTACGAGTTCGCAGGGAGCTGTGTTTTTGGTAAACAGTTGCCAAGCATACTTTAGCTGCGGCCTTCAATAAAGAAGGCAAGCCTTATCCCGAAGTTACGGCTGCTTTTTTGCCGAGTTCCTTGGGGACCTCTCACCCGTTCGTCTTAGTCTACTCGACTTGATCACCTGTGTCGGTTTGCGGTACGGTTCTTATATTGTTAACCTTAGGGAATTTTCTTGGGAGCGTGCTTTGAAATCTTAGTTTGGGTTACCCCTCACATCGTCACGTCGCTTGCATGTGCCTTGCGGCTGCTCCCGGATTTACCTAAGAGCCACACTTACGATATAAACACCAATCCAATAAGGTGCATTTCATACTACCCTCCGTCCTCCCATCGAACAATATAAAAGTCATGGAATATTAACCATGTGTCCATCGGATGCGGCGTTCGCCATCTCCTTAGGCCCGACTAACCCTTCGCTGATTGTCATTGCGAAGGAAACCTTGATCTTTCGACGTTAATGGTTTTCACATTAATTGTGGTTACTTGTGCCAACATTCTTACTTCTCAACGCTCCAGTATGGGTCACCCCTTTACCTTCATCGCGATGAGAATACTCTCCTACCAGTATACCTATTCGAAAATAGATATAATCCTCAGTTTCGGTACTATGCTTAGCCCCGATTATCTTCGGCGCAAAAGTTCTAGATGAGTGAGCTGTTACGCTTTCTTTAAAGGATGGCTGCTTCTAAGCCAACCTCCTCATTGTCTGAGAACGATCACCACCTTGAGTGCACTTAGCATAGATTTAGGGACCTTAAATTGAGATCCGGGCTGTTTCCCTTTTGACCAATGGAGCTTAGCCCCCACAGTCTAACTGCAAGATTCTTGATTTTGGGTATTCGGAGTTTGATAGGTCTCGCGAGCTTTCGCCCTGTCGAGACCTTCCAGTGCTCTACCCCCCAAAAGAACATCTCACGCTAGCCCAAAAGCTATTTCGGAGAGAACCAGCTATTACGAGGTTCGGTTAGCTTTTCACTTCTTACCACAAGTCATCGGAAGATGTTGAACGGTCTACCCGTTCGGGCCTCCATAGTTCTTTCGAACTACTTCACCCTGCTCATGGCAAGCTCACTCTCGCTTCGGGTCTGATGCGTACTACTTAATCGCGCTATTAACACTCGGTTTCCCTATGACTCCAGCCTCTCGGCCTTAGCCTTGCAGCATGCATCAACTCGTTGGCTCATTCTTCAATAGGCACGCCATGACGGATATTGCTACCCGCTCTGACTCCTTGTAAGTATATGGTTTCAGGTCTATTTCACTGCCCTCACCGGGCTACTTTTCACCTTTCCCTCACGGTACTAGTTCACTATCGATCTTGAAATGTATTTAGCCTTACCGGTTAGTTCCGGCAGATTCCTCCGAGCCATTCGTGTCTCGAAGTACTCAAGAACAATAACAAAAGAGACATTTTATTTTCACCTACGGGGCCATTACCCTCTGGGGCTATTCTTTCCAGAATATTCGGTTAACAAAATGTTTTGTAACTCTTCTCGTATAAATACGACGTCATTGCCTTACAACCCCCAGTCACACCTCTACAGTTCGATTGCTCGAACAGTAAAGGTGAGACTGAGTTTGGGCTTCTCCGCTTTCGCTCGCCGCTACTCACGAAATACTAATTAGTTTCTATTCCTCCAGGTACTGAAATGTTTTACTTCCCTGGGTAAGCTCCTCATGCGTCAAGCGCATGGGTCTGCATCAAAATGCAGGAGTTTCCTCATTCGGAAATCTTGGGATATAACAGTTGCTAGGCACTTCCCCCAAGCTTATCGCAGCCAAGCCACGTCCTTCATCGCCATTTCAAGTCAAGGCATCCACCATATACTCTTAGTTCCCTATCAGGGAACCTAAGAACCACAATTACTTTAATTTATTTTATCCTGTTACATAGAATCTTCTATATAACAGTAGTTGCCTGCCTGCCTCCAGTGTTTGAAAAGACCCCATCGTATACCGGTCAGGTATACAATAAGTCACACTGTGACAGAATGATCCCACTGATACAATCGACGAGACTGTATCGAGATGTTTGTCAAAATTCAATCCCTGTTAAACCCATTCGACACCGCTCAGGGTGAAGAAAAAATCCGCCTCAGGCGGACAAAAGAGAGCTATTTAAAGCCGTCTTTATGTCCGCATGCGATTTAACGTGTTTAACATATCTGTGTAAGAGCCATTATATACGAAACCAAATGAGTGTCAAGAGAATTTTTTAAGGCAAATATCCCCAAGATGAGCCATGGAAAAGGAGTGGCTTAAAACAAGGGGTTTGTATTGACTTTACTATTAATAAATGATATAATACATACCAGTAGATAAGGCGCTCGAGCGTGTGCTCGGTCGTCACGATCCAAGGGATTCTGAGCTCAAGGAGGCTCTCGTGCTCACGACGATTATTGCCAGCTGTGTTGTAACTACGGTCTTCGTCTTCATCGCCACAGGCTACTACACGGCAGTGACAGTGAAGAGGAACATCCGCAAACGCTACATCGGCGTTCCCGCCGAGATCGACGACGTCGTCGCGCCAGACAGCGAGTTCAAGCTCGTCGAGTTCCTGGACGGTGATATGATGAAGATCATCGACCCCGGTGACGAGAGGATGGTCCGAATCATAAGCCTCTGGGGAGTCAAGGTGGTCACTCCACACAAGCGCGGCGTCTTCAAGTTCGTCATGACGGCAAACGTCGCGACGGGCGAGAAGATCAAGTCCATCGGCTTCCAGCACGACATGAGCTACGCCGAGCCCAAGACGCTGAAGATCGCGTAAGTACCCGCACATTCACAGAAACCCAGAGCCCCGACACTGAAGTGTCGGGGCTCTTTACATATTTGGATTATGAGCGGATCTTTGGAGGTTCGACGTTGATTTTGTCGAGAATGACTTCGTGAGGAAAATCGAGAATATCGCGGATGAGTTTATCGTAGACGCCAAGACGATATCGGAAGTCGGCCGTTTCAAATGAAGCAAAGCTGATCTCGCGGCCAAGTTCTGCTTCAATTGTTTTTAAGACTTGTTCCAGTTTGCCCTTTTTAATATCATCACCGACAACAAGGAGATCAACCCGTGAATCCCAGTTGTGAATGAAAAAACCTGAAATAATAATGAGCTTTATTTTGCCGGTTGCAGCAATTTTTTTAACGATCTGCTGATTACGCTTTTCACTCACATGTTCAAGGAGCATCCGGAGCGGTCCAAGATACTCAAATTCTTCGTCAGCAATCCAGCCACTTACCCGGCGTCGTTCCACTTCCCGCTTGCGGCCGACAATAAAATCTTTAAAAAAACTTTTCTTTTTGACGACTCCGGCTTTCTGAAGCAGGTATATTTCGTGCCGAGCCACAGCTCCCGGTACCTTTGCCCGTTCGCATATTTGATCAATATCAAAACCTTCAGTTGGATTAAACAGGAATAACCGCATTATTTTGACCTTTGCTCCCGATCCGAATATCTTTTCTAGGGTATCAAGCATATCTTCATTTCATGAGTAATGCCCCCAGTATAACACCCCGTGGTCAGCACGGAAATTGACTGATTGTAATACTGTTGTGTAGGTAGCAAAAGCCCCGTACCAAGGTACAGGGCTTTTGTTTTTATCCTTCCAGTAAGTCACGATCTCGCTCAATTATTTGAGCTCGACCTTTCCTCCTGCTGCTTCAATGTCTTTCTTCATCTTGTCAGCATCTTCTTTCTTCACCCCTTCCTTAAGGAGAGATGGAGCTGCGTCAACGAGGTCCTTTGCTTCCTTGAGTCCAAGAGCAAGTGCTTCCTTAACGACTTTAATAACGGCAATCTTTGTGGCACCTGAATCAGCAAGGTGAACTGCAAATATTGTCTTCTCTTCTGCTGCCGGTGCTGCGGGACCTGCTGCAGGGCCTGCAACGGCTGCTGCAGATACTCCAAATCGCTTTTCTAATACCTTCACGAGATCATTGAGTTCAAGCACTGACATTTTTTCAATTCCCTCAACAAGGGTCTTAAAGTGTGCAGGAACTCCTGCATGCGCAGGCATGTCTGCCTTCGCAGATGCATCTACTGTGGTTGTTTCGTCTGCCATGGTTTTAATGTTAATTATAATTATGTTTTGAATTACTTCTCGGCCCTATCCCCGGCCCTTCCCCTTAATTAAGGGGAAGGGTGGCATGCAGAATGCATGACGGGATAGGGCTATGAAAAACTTAAGCTTGTTTAGTCTTCGCAATCTGATCAAGCGCAATAACCATTCGCTGAATCGGAGAATTGATGAGGTTAACGAACATACCGATAAGCTGTTGACGTCCAGGAATTGAGGCAATTGCTACCATCTCTTCCTTTGATTTAAACTCTCCACCAAACACTCCTCCGAGAATTGCTATTTTGCCGTCAAATTTCTTTACAAATGCGTTGACTTCTCGAGCTGGAGCAATAACATCTCCGCCTGCCTGCGCAGGCAGGTATGCAACTGCGAATTCGCCATCAAGCTCGGGCATAGTGCCTTTAAAATTTTTATCGGCAAATGCTTTTTTGGCTAATGTTTTCTTTGCCACAGTATAGCCGACACCAGATTCTCGGAGCTGCTTTCGCATCTCGGTTGAATTGGCAACGGTTAGGCCGTGGAAATTTACGAATACAACTGTTTTTGCAGAATCTGCAATATCAGTCATTGCGCCCAATACTTCCTTCTTTTTGTTTTTTGATAATGCCATGTGTTTCAAATACCCCACCCTTGCCCTCCCCTAAATTAGGGGAGGGTGCCCGAAGGGCGGGAGTGGTACCAATAATTCGACCACTAGGGCCTTAAAGAGAAAACCTCGGGAGGGCTTATTGAATGCCTCCTGTCTTTGGCCTAGTTCATATAGAATATCTCAAATCAAAAATATGTCAATACTCTCGAGCCAAAACTCTAAAGCAATGATGCATCCACAAAATACTGGCTTGAAACATAGAGCGCAAAAAAGCTCAAAATGAGAATACAGAGGAAGCCAAGAAGAAACTTAAAGAAGTCTTTAGTAAACATAGTGATATTGTAGCATGGCATTAGATCTGCCTAAAGAAGTACAGATCAATGCTTGGGAAATTTTTGACAGAACGTTCAACATACTCCACAAGCGCCTGGCTTTCTACAATCTGAGGATTGAGTTTCAAAGCCTGCTGTGCAGTTTCCCGAGCCAAGTTAAATTTTTTCATATAGATCGAAGCGACCGCTTTCATCCAATATGCCTGGGGACTCTGAGGAACGAGATCAATTGCTTCATCAAGCACCTCCTGGGCTTCCTGGAGTTTGTTTGTCTCAAAAAGCATTTGATAGATCAAGATATCTGCCAAGTTTAAATGAGCTCTAAAGTGCGTTGGATTTTGAGAAATATACTGTTTGTACGCTAATTCAAGAACATATACTTCTTTTTTAAGATTTTCAAATTTTTGTTTATCTTTCAAAACATTTGAATCCTGAATGATGCCCCGCTGAAAATCGGTTGATGTTCGCCAAAGGAATACATGCTGGTCGACAGGAGAAGCAAGCAGCGCTTGATACATCGGTAATCGCTTAGTAGAATCTCCAACCGTACGGATCTGACCATTTACAATTTGAGCTCTAACAAAGGGGAACCAGCCTGCGATCATAGTCCA
The DNA here is from genome assembly GCA_030855125.1 of bacterium. Lineage (GTDB taxonomy): Bacteria > Patescibacteriota > Minisyncoccia > Phycocordibacterales > JAKAEA01 > JAIFWI01. The sequence continues at coordinate 24,164 of JALYRQ010000004.1, forward strand.
ACCAAAGAAAAGAACCAGGGCGGCAGCAAAGCCATATCGGCCAAATCGAGGGATAATGAGTTCAGTGGCTTTACCCTGCCCCTTACGCGTTCTTTCAAACAAGAGAGCTGCTGAAACAAGCATAAACGAAAGTATTGGATATGAAATTGATGTATCAAATGCGGTCTGCAATTCAAGAAGATGGAGCGGAAAGTAGACGATCAAAATTGCAGCAAATAATCTATCATTCTTATATTCAGAATGAAGCGTGGTGTAGATCAATGCGAGGATTACAACTATATAGATCGCTAAATATGCAGCTAGCCCGACAAACCCATTATCAACTGTCTGATCAATAAATACATTGTGGGCACGGTCAAACCACGCTTCAGCTCCATATTCATTTTGCAACAGTCGGTTATCGTAATTCACCTCAAACACCCGCTCAAAATTATCGGTACCCCAGCCAAAGAATGGCCGCTCTGCAATAGATTTCCCAGCAATTTCCCAAACCAAAGGGCGCGCAGCGGTTGCCTGACTTAAATATATTTTTCGGAGATATCCATCGGGTGAGAAAAGTGAAATACTTGCCAATACCATGACAATCAGTGAGAACCCAAAGAGACCATAACTTACCTGAGCACGGCGCTTGGTATTTTTTATTTTTGAGATAAGCCACATTACGGCTAATCCGATGATCGATAATACAATGGCTGTCGCGGATGCCCGGCTTTCACCAATGATGCCGGTTGAGAGATCACCTCGAAATACACTGGTGCTAATAACATTTGGATTGATCACCAGTACAATGGGCAAAACATACATCCACCATTTTCTCGGACTTGATTGAAGAAGATAGTAGATTGAAAGCAAAAATACAGCAAAAATGTACGTACCGGCAAACGTAGAGTTACCAAAAGTAAACGCATCACGAGTGTAGCTACTAAAGAGCAAACCTAATCCCTCACCACTCAATAATGAAAGTATCGAGTATACAGCTGTCGAAAGAATGATCACCAGTATCATTCTTTTTTGAACAAGTTCATCGCGTATAACGAGCCACAACAAGTACATAAAAAATCCTAAATTCAGAAAATACCATAATCCTGTCGTTCGTGTGGCCACCGACCAAAAAGAAGTATGGAAACTAATGCCAACGATTGCTGAGATCGTCAGTGAAATAAGATAGATACAGAGAGCTAAAGCTATGGGTGATTTAGGTATGATCAATACAGTTCCCTTTCTAAATAGAGATACCGCAAAGATAATACCAAGAATAGAGGTAAGAAAAATTAAATTAACTGAGCGAGTGGATGTACCGCCAAAAAGAAATGTTGAGTAGTTAATAAATGGAAATACAATAAAAAAAGCGTATAGGACGTACTCAGTAATTTTTGTCATTGCTCAATTATAATCAATTTTTTCCAATAACAAAACCGCCCCTTTCGGGGCGGTTTTGCGTAACAAACTCTGTTACAGATCTAACCGTGATTAGTTGAGACTTACGTATGAAGTCTTGAACGTATCGAGGTTTGAAGTGTAAGTATTGTTTGGAGTTGCATCAGTTCCGTCAGTAGTCCATGAGATACCTCCGAGAACTGCTCGGTAAAGTCCTGATGAACCAGCTGCTGGAAGCTGCGCTGAAGCTGTGAGTTCGAATGTTTCTGACTCACCTTCTTCGATCTCGTAGAGACCTGCTGCGTTGAGGTCAGTGTCAGTTGTATTAATCAATACAGCCGATACTCCACCAACAGTTGCAGTTCCTGCTCGGTCGACGACAACACTTGTCTTTCCGGATGTAACACCACTTGTCGTAGCATCAGCGAGTGTTGATACATATACTGTATCTCCAACAGCTGTTACTTTGAACTTGATAGTGAATGTTCCGGTATCATCGTTTGCTGAGTTACCACTTGTAACTGCAGTTGTTGCACTTACGAGTGATACTGAGACTCCGTTTGTTCGGAATTCCTGTGCCTCACCAGTTGCTGTTCCAGATTTCTCTGAAGAGGTGAGCTGATCATTTTCTTCGTTTTCAACATCCATAACTTCGCGGTTTGACGCAGTCAAAGATGCTGTAAGGGTGTCTCCTTCATCGAAGTCGTTAGCCTCAATATCGTTGATGTTAGCAAGGACAGTAAATGATACTGTCTGGCCAGCACTAATATCGAAGTCAAGATTATCGAAGGTTACCGTTCCTGTTGTTGCTCCGACTGTAATACTCATTGTCTCAGAAACATTTTTTGATCCAATCTTAAGTTTTACAGTACCAGTGGTTGAAGCAACCGCAGCGCCTGTAGAAGTGAATGTAATTGGAAGTTCATCGATGGTTACATCTGAATTACCTTCAACTTCAATTTTACCCTTCAAAAGTACAATGTCGTCAGTATTATCTGAATCGTCAACTACAACAATGCCGGCTTCTGGACTTGAAGAATCTGTTGTGATCTTAAGTTTAGTGTCAGCTGATGCTGAGAAGGTAACGAAATCAATACCAACATCCATACCATCAAGGTCATAACCAGTTTCAGTTGTAGTAACACCTGATCCGTCAACGAATCGAATGTTTTCAACGTCTACAGTCCATGAATCTGAATCAATGTCTCCTGAGTCAAGTGAATTAACTCCGTCTACAGAGATAACGAACTGCTCTGTATCATCAGCCCTAACGACTGAATTTGTCAAAGTAATAGTTCGAGTCCAAATGTCGTTTGAATCCTCTGAGAAGTCGTCAGCGTCAGCTGAACCTACCATAGTACTACCTTTCCAAACTTTAACCCTTGAAATGTAGTCTTCGAGGTCATCTGAGTCGCCAGTTCCATTACCTGCTGGATCAAAGCTAACTTTGATTGAGCGGAGTGCAATGTCACCGTCGTTTGTAGTTTCAACTTCGAAACCAAGAACTTTTACGTCCTTCTGGTTTTCTCCAACTTCTTCGTTATTGTACTGTGAAAGTTCATTAACGTCTGAAATTGAACCGTCAGTTCCCCTTAGTGCGTCTGTTGCAGGTGGTGTTGGGGTTCCTGGGGTAGTTGTACATTTTGCGCCAGTCATGTAGTTATACATTGCGCCTGCTGGACATCCAGGTGTTCCTGTTACGGGACCTGGTGTTCCACCCATGTTAGCAAGGTAAGCTCGTGTGATTGGACCGAAGTAACCAGCAGCTGGAGCAATTCCAACGCTAGCCTGCCATGCTCCAAGCGCTGCTTTTGTCAAAGGTCCAAAGTATCCTGTTGGGGTTACTGAAAGGAAACCTCCGTTATGAAGCACCTGTTGCAATGCACTCACGTCTGCACCTCGATTACCAACTGTGAGGTTTCGAGTATAGACATGAGACGCACCTGTAATTGATGTCTGAGCGTCTGCAGTTGAAACTGTAACGCCAGCAACCAATGTAAGTACCATTGCGAAACTTAAAAGTCCAGCAACGATCTTTCGTGATGATGTGATTGTCATATTTTAATAAATTGTTGTTAACAACATAATCTCTATCCTCTTTACTAATAATGAAATTGGAAGAAATTACATAAACTTTTTTGTCGGATTAACACCTACTCTCTCGACATTTCGATGCTACCCAAATTTTCAAAGCTCCTGAAGTGTAACAGGGCTATGACTCATTTACACTATTACCCTGTCTTTTGTTTTATCGACACAAGACAAGGAATAGGTTTAGAAGGTTGTTCTGAATTTCTGCAATAATCAGCCAGGGTGGGATAAGGTCGTTCAGTATGTTTACTCTCTATTTAGTTTTCAATGATCGTATTCGGCCAGACCTAACGGTATATTCGGTATAAAAAGTAGTATAGCATATGCTCTGCTGTACTCAATACTACTTGGGGATAACACCCCACAATATAATTACATACTCAGCGGGTAAAGTCAATTTGAAATGTACTTATATAATGTCGTGATGCCCATCTATTATTACGATGAACAATCGAATAAGTAACAGGCACAGCTGATTAGGCAATTTATTGAGCGAGCGAATAGGTGCTCCAGCGCCGCTCTCCCTGCTTTTTAACCACTCCTTCATCCACTAAGGCGAGCAATTCCCGCTGAATAGTCTTCTCACTGTAGTCACTAATAACCGTCGTAAAATCTTTAACATTGAGATTGCCTCTCTGGGCTAAGAGTTTAAGAATCAGATCACGACGCTCACTTTTTTTTGCCACACCTTGTTCTTGCTGGAGCTTTGGAGTTTGTATTTTCCGAGCAGCTGATACACCCGGAACATTGATACTATTAATAGTACTTTTTATTGAATGCGGAAGCGGCGCCGGAGCCCGCTTTTCTGTGATCTGCTGAATATGCTCAAACTGGCGGGCCTGAAGATCAACATCTGCAAAAAGTGTCGGATCAATAATAAGTTTCTTTGTTGATGAACCAATAACAGAACTTGCAGTGTCTTCGATTTTGCGCATTTCTTTTTGCAGCAATGTTCCGTTCATCTCTGAGATCGCACCTGATGACTGAGCAATTGAAATAAATGAAGAAAGTTCGAGGATCGATGAAATAGCATTTCGAAGCTGATACATTTCTGTCTTTATGTCGGCAATAAAAGACACAGCTTGGGATATCGCTTCGAGGCTCTTTTTCCTTAAAGACATTTTGAGTGGTTCGGTGTCCGCAAGATCATGAGTGATCAAAAAAATTGCTGAGCTGATGTTTTCCAAACGCCTATATAAAATGTATAGGTTATAATCATACTTAAAGACATGCGGATTATATTTTACCGCTGATAGTGGGTTGTCCTTTTTAAAATTATTGTCCTTTTCTGTTTCTGACATGTTATGTCCATTAGATGTCTTTTATAAAAGACCGAGTGATTTGTGTCCATTATATATAGGACTGTCTTTTTGTCAAAATAAACTTATTTATGGCGGTTTTGTGTATAAGACACAGTATCCTTCAGAGAGAAAAGGTGATAAAATCTCTTATATACATTGATATAGATATACACATACTAGAATGGCTAAAAAAAGTAAAAAGAAGCACAAAGGAAAGGAAGATAAATTTGATGATCTTGATGAGCCCAAAGAACGCTCCCTGCAAGAAGAAACAGTTCGATTCATATACTCGATCCTTTTGTTTATCCTAGCAGTTATTCTTATTCTCGCCGCAGTTAATCTTGGAGGTCCCGCAGGAACAACGGTGTACGAAGCATTAGAAGGATTACTTGGTGTTGGATACTTTCTCCTGCCTATTGTCTTTTGTTTCTTGGGTATCGTATTCCTCAAGTCTCTTAAACAATCAATGGCCTGGACTAAGATCGTCGGATCATTACTGTTTCTCCTTTCAACCTTGGGCACGATTAGTATCCTTTTTAAAGATCCCTCGGGTATAGGACGTGGCGGGCTTGTAGGCAATATGATATCCGCTCCACTTATCTCTTTATTTGAGGTTTGGGTATCGCTCATTATATTACTCGGACTTTTGATCATGTCTGTAATTATTACCTTTGATACCTATCTCAGCCCTGAAAAAATTAGTGCCTGGAAGAACCGAAATAAAGAAACCGATGCGGACGGAGCATTTATTGAAGGAGAAGATGCTGAGGACGAAATGCCAGTAGCAGTACCCGAAGAATTGAAACCTGCTTTAGCCCTTTCTCAACAACATGAAGAAGAAGCTCGAAGTGTATTTAAAAAAGCGGTTGTTGCCGAAGTTGAGAAAAGACCAAAGGAAGCCCTGCCTGCGCAGGCAGGAGACTTCTCAATTGACGTCAGTCAATTCTTTGGCAAGCCGTACATCCCTCCGCCAATAACCCTTTTGCAGCAAGACCGGGGTAAGCCTGGTGTGGGCGACATTAAAGCAAATGCCAATATCATTAAACGAACACTCATGAACTTCGGTATTAACGTTGAGATGGATGAGATATCTATTGGCCCCTCTGTTACTCGATATGCCCTTAAACCAGCTGAAGGAGTGAAACTCTCAAAGATCGTTGGATTGCAGAATGACCTTGCTCTAGCCCTGGCAGCACACCCACTTCGAATTGAAGCACCGATACCGGGTAAGTCATTGGTGGGTATTGAAATTCCGAACAGCACTAAAACAACGGTTGGTCTTGGCACCCTCTTTAATTCAGCTGAATTTAAAGAATCAGATAAGCCACTATTGATATCGCTTGGAAAAGGCATTTCAGGAAAGGCCTTGTTTTCAAACCTAGCTAAAGCACCCCACATGCTCATTGCCGGAGCAACAGGTTCTGGAAAATCGGTCACCATTCACGCCGTCCTTACTTCCCTCCTCTATCGCAACTCACCACAGCAGCTAAAGTTCATCATGATCGACCCAAAGCGTGTTGAACTTACCCTCTATAATAATATTCCCCACCTCTTAACCCCGGTTATTACTGAAGCCAAGAAGTCTATTCTTGCACTTAAATGGGCAGCGAAGGAAATGGATCGCCGTTATGATATTTTGCAGGAAGAGAAAGTTCGCGACATTGATTCGTACCACAAAACAGTTCTCGCCCCAGCTTTGAAACAATTTGAGAAAAAAAGTCCGGAAGAACTTGAAGGTGAGAAGATCCCGGAAGCAATGCCATATATTGTAGTTATTATCGACGAATTGGCAGACTTGATGCAGGCATATCCTCGTGAACTTGAATCAGCCATCGTCCGCTTGGCTCAGATGAGTCGTGCTGTCGGTATTCATCTTATCCTCTCAACTCAGCGTCCATCGGTTAATGTTATTACCGGCTTGATCAAAGCGAACGTCCCTACTCGTATCGCCCTCCAGGTAGCATCACAGATCGACTCTCGAACTATTCTTGATGCAGCCGGAGCCGAGAAACTCCTTGGGGCCGGAGATATGCTCTTCCAATCTGCCGAAATGTCTAAACCTCAGCGTATTCAATCTGCATATATTACTGAACCTGAAGTAAAGTCAGTGGTGAAATACCTTATTGATAGTTATGCCGATGAATTGCCGAATGAAATTAACTTTGCTGAAGGCGCCGGTGATAAGAATGCGATCTTTGAATCATCATTTGGAGATGATAATGGTGGTGGAGACGATGATGAGATGTATGAACAAGCCCGAGAAATAGTCATCAACGCCAAGAAAGCTTCTACCTCATATCTACAGCGCAAATTGAGTATTGGCTATGCCCGAGCGGCGCGATTAATCGATATGCTTGAGGAGCGTGGAGTCATTGGGCCAGGTTCTGGTTCAAAACCACGAGAAGTGATTGATGGAGGTGCTGGAGTCGGCCAGTCCGCAAGTAATGAAACACAAGAATAATCATGAGTATCAACGAACGCAGCGGCAAATCAATTATTAAAACGATTACGTTTATTGTGGCACTGCTCGCTATTGTTGGATACTCGCTCTATCAGGCTCAAAACATTATTCTTGGCCCGCAGCTCAGTATTGAATCCCCGTTTAATGGCACAACCGTAAACGAGCCAGCGGTTGCGGTCAAAGGAATTGCCCGAAATGTAGCCTATATCAGCCTCAACGACAGACAGATCTTCGTTGATAAAGACGGCTTATTTAATGAAGAATTATTGCTCGCTCCGGGGTATAATGTATGGAAGTTAGAGGCGAAAGATAAATTTGGACGTATCGTCTCTAAAAAGATTGAAGTAATACTCAATCAGCCTGAGTATAAGGCTTTATAAAGATTTTATCAGCACTAGTGTAAGATTGACCATATGGCAAAAAAAGAAAAAGAACCGAAGGTGACGGGCGGCGCAATTGATGATGCTCTTGCGGCGATTAGAACTAAGTTTGGTGATGAGTCTATTATGAAGCTCGGTGATAAGCCAAAGGTTGATGTTGATGCTATCCCAACAGGATCAATTGGTCTTGATGCGGCGCTCGGTGTGGGTGGACTTCCTCAGGGGCGTATTATCGAAATTTTTGGCCCGGAATCATCGGGTAAGACTACCCTTGCACTGCACGTGGTGGCAGAAGCGCAAAAGAAAGGCGGCATCTGCGCATATATTGATGCAGAACATGCAATGGATCCGGTCTACGCTCAAAAGCTCGGGGTTAATATTAACGATTTGCTTATTTCTCAGCCGGATACAGGAGAGCAGGGGCTTGAAATTACTGAGAGTTTGGTCAGATCAGGCAAACTTGCGGTGATTGTTATTGACTCAGTGGCTGCTCTTACACCAAAAGATGAAATTGAAGGAGATATGGGCGCGCATCATGTCGGCAAACAAGCCCGCTTGATGTCACAGGCACTTCGAAAGTTGACCGGTATTGTGGCCCGCTCACATACCTTGGTGATTTTTATTAACCAAATTCGTATGCAGATCGGGGTGATGTTTGGAAATCCTGAAACAACTCCTGGCGGAAAGGCGCTTAAATTTTATGCATCGGTCCGTATTGATATCCGCAGAATCGCTCAGATCAAAAAGGGTGAAGAAGTGGTGGGAGGACGAGTTCGAGTAAAGGTTGTAAAAAATAAAGTGGCTGCCCCATTCCGACAGACAGAATTTGATCTTATCTATAATGAAGGGATTTCACAGGAAGGCGAAATGATCGCCCTTGGTGAGAAGATGGGCATTATTCAGAAATCAGGTACCTCATACGCATATGGCGATACAAAACTCGGCCGAGGCTATGATGCAACCAGAACATTCCTTAAAGAAAATGCAGAGATTAAGGCAGAAATTCTGGCAAAAATCCGAGAACATCTCAAAGATGATAGCTCACTTGCAGTGAAATCAGGTGGTGACGGCGAGTAAAAATATGACAAAGAATACTCCGAAAAAAATTAAAGTGACTTTGGAGGATGTATTAGAAGTCACCCAAAAAGGATTTGAGCGTATTGATACAAAATTTGATCAAATTGATGAGCGTTTAGATAAGATGGATTCACGAATGGATGGAATGGCCACAAAAATAGATCTTCAAGAAACTGAAGAAAGAATCTTAGCGAAAGTAACAGGCTTATCAGGGCGCGTAGAAGTACTTGAAGATACTGTGAGAGTTATTAAAACTAAAATCGGTATTTAGGTAGACTTTCTACTCACATTTAGCTAGAATGGCGAACATATCCTTAAATCGTCAATGTTATGGCAATGCTTGAATATAATGAAATAACTCTGCGTAAAATCATTTTGTATCAAAATGAGCCGTATGAAGTGCTTGATTCTCATGTGTTTCGCAAGCAGCAGCGAAAGCCGGTTAACGCTACAAAACTCCGCAACCTGATTACCGGTAACGTAAAGGAAATCTCTTTCCACGTATCAGAAAAAGTTGAAGAAGCAGAGATCGAGAAGCGAGAGGTAAAATATCTCTATTCAAACCGCGGCCAATTCTGGTTTACCGAGGCCAATGATCCTTCAAAACGCTTTCAGCTTGAAGAGGCGGTAGTTGGTGAGAAAATGAAGTTCATCAAAGCCAATTCGATCATTAAGCTCCTTTCATTTAATGAAAAACCAATCGGCATCGATATTCCTATCAAAGTTGAACTCAAAGTAACCGAGGCGCCTGATGCAGTCCGCGGCGATACAGCCAAAGGCGGCAACAAGCAGATCAAACTCGAAACCGGCGCAGTCTTAAACGCTCCCATGTTTATCAAAGAAGGTGAAATCGTCCGCATCAACACTGAAACCGGTGAATATGTAGAGCGTGTCGGTGGAAATAGTTTCTAATTCTACTTCCGTACATTCCAAACAAAAAACCGGCAGATGCCGGTTTTTTGTTTTTACTGAGCGACGTATGGGAGGAGGCCCATGAAGCGGGCGCGCTTGACGGCGGTGGCGAGCTTACGTTGATTGCGGGCACTGACGCCGGTTTTCTCACCTGAGTTTAATCGAGCATGAGGATTGAGAAATTTCTTCAAAATATCTACATCCTTATAATCAATATGCTTAATATTGTTCTGTGAAAAATAACACTGCTTGTTAGCCGCGCTAGGTGCTGGTTCGTTTGATTTGTATTGTTTCTTGATCACGGAATTTAAAATTCGAGATTAAAATGGAATATCCTCAGGATTAATTTCTTCCTCTGGGTATTCGATAGTATCAATTCCCTCGGGTTTGTCAACTTTAGGACCTGAGGTTGAAGCTCCGCCCGCTGGAGCGGTACCGTAGTTTCCGCCTGCAGATCCGCTTCCTCCACCTGATTTTGGACCAAACTGGAAGCTGTCCACGATAACCTCGGTGCGGTATTTCTTCTGGCCGTCAGCTGCATCCCAGCTGCGGGTCTGCATGCGTCCTTCTACCATAAGTGATGAACCTTTTTTGATGTACTGGCCGATCAATTCTGCCTGTTTGCCGAAGACCACAATATTATGATAATCAACATTTTCCTGCTTTGCACCATTCTTATCTTTCCATACGCGGTTTGTAGCGATTGAAAAACTTGCAACCTTGATCCCAGATGGAAGAGATTTGATCTCAGGATCCTTGGTAACGTTACCGAAAAGAATGGCTTTGTTGAGGTACATAATTAGGCTACAAGATTATCAATGGTTTTATCGAGTTCTTCTTCAGATACCGGCTCTTTGACTACTGCAACTTCTCCGTCTTCAGGCTTAACTGTTCCGTCTGTAGGCTTGAATATCACCTTCTGAGTAACCATAGTGTTCTCGCGAACAGTCTCGATGATCATAGTGCGGAGAATGTTATCGTTCTTTGCAATTGCTTCATTGAGCTTTGGTACTGATGAGGTTTCTGTTTCGAACTTAACCCATCCAAAATACCCTTTGTCGTGTCGGTGCTTGGCGCTGCCGATAGATTTTACCATTGTGTAGGCAAGATCTCGGATCTTTGGGAAGTCCTCACTGATAAATGAACCTCCATGTTTCTCTATAAGTCTTTTTACTGACTCGACTTCTGCCGCGACATTCTCTTCAGCGATAGTAGGGACTAAAATATAGCCTAGTTCGTAGATGTTTGTGCGTGAATCGGTTGTTGTTTCCTTCTTTTCCATAGATAGCACCCAGACTATCACATATCTATAAGCTATGCAATAGCATCTTAAGGCTACACTAAGCCGTTAAATTTTCTTTAAAAAAGGTCTCAAATGTTGTTAAAATAAGCTGTTTTTTGACCATTTCAAGGTCTAAACCTTTGATCTCAGCGATCTTGGCCACGATTTCTTTAACATACAAGGGGTTATTGCGCTTGCCGCGATGCGGTACTGGAGAGGCAAAGGGAGCATCAGTCTCGGTCATTATGCGCTCAAGCGGTACGTATTTCACTATTTCTGAATATTCAGGCACAAAGGTAATCGGCCCGGTGAATGAAACCGTAAAGCCAATATTCAGACACTGCTTTGCTACTTCAACCGGTGAGGTAAAAAAATGAAAATTACCTCGGACCCTTTCTCCATACTGCTGCTGTTTTGATTTTAAAATAGAAATGCAATCTTCATATGCATCACGGCAATGGATCATGAGCGACTTATTGTACTTCACCGCAAATTCGATCTGCTGTTCAAAAAGATTCTTCTGGCGGGCTTTTTCTTGTTCGGGATTTTCTAATCGAGTGTAATCCAACCCGCACTCACCTATTGCGACTACTTTTTTATTACTTACTAATTTCTCAAATTCTAATTCATTGAAACTACTCTCAGTTGGTTCGTCAGCTGGATGCACGCCAATCGTGGCAAACAAATTCTCATACTTATCCGCAAGCCCCACAGCCTCTTGTGACGTCTCTAATCCTGTCCCAACCGTAATCGTGGCAATATTCTCATCCTGCAACTGCTTAATCACCTGCTCCCGATCCTCATCGTATTTATCAAAATTGAGGTGAGAGTGTATGTCGAAATAGTTATACTGCATTTCTGTTTTTAAATTTTCCGTAGAACAAACCTAGGAGTGCGCCTATCATAAACCATATTGGATATATTATGTATTGATATAAGAATAAAAATAGTTGAGATGCATTAGGTTCATATGCTACACGAACTAATATATCCTGAGGTACTGTGATGGCAAGGCTTATATTTTTTGAGAGTGTACAGAGCAATGAATCAGCACTAGTACACTGCGAATCTAATATGACGCTTGCTAATACTTTTAATATGAACGCAATGATAACTGTTGCGATTCCCCACCTCAACCAATATCTTTTTTGATTCATAATGTTATTTTATTACTCCTTACGTAGAAACAATGGCTGCTCGGGCATTTTGTTTTCACGGATAAGCGTCTGGATGGTTTCAGAGGTTTGTGGAAGCATTGGTTCGAGCATTTTGGCAACAGCGTAGAGATCCTGAACGAGCTTTTGGATCATTGTAATTCCCTCTTCTTTATTTTCTTTAATCACCTTGAATGGCTGTTCAGATTGAATACGCGCATCGATCTTGCCGATCTCGGCCCAGATGGTCTCCATGGCTTTTTGAATATTAAACATCTGCATTGCGCCCATATATTCGTGAGTAAGGGGCGTATCCTCTACAGCTACAGATGATTCAAGATGGGTTGAAGCCAATTTCATAATACGGGAGGTGAGATTGCCCAGTCCATTGGCCAAATTTGCATTGTAGGCAACTTTAAAACCCTCAAGTGTCATCGGACTATCTTCAAAAGGGCTGAGTTCGCGTAGCATATAATAACGTAATGCTTCGGCTCCATATTCATTAACCATATCGAATGGGCTAATGACATTGCCTAAACTTTTAGACATTTTGACCCCACCTTCTGATGTAATGAAGCCATTGATGATAATGTTTCGTGAGTTGGGAATTCCTGCTGACATGAGCATAGCCTGCCACATTGCGGATTGCTGACGGAGATTATCCTTACCGCAGTATTGAGTTGGAGTTCCTTCTACCCAGAATTGGTCAAAGAGGCTTTTATGCTCACCCGCTGTGCCTACAGGAGAATTTGGCCAGCCAAGGACAGAGATATAATTTACTAAGGCATCAAACCAGACATACATGACATGGTCTTCATCTCCCGGCACTGGTACACCCCATGACATCTTTGATTTGAGGCGTGAAATACTAAAATCTTCCAGACCCCGCTCTACAAACGCTTTGATTTCGTTGAAGCGAAAATCAGGAATAACAAAATCAGGATTAGCTTTGTAAAAATCCAAGAGTGCCTGCTGATATTTTGAGAAAGCGAAAAAGTAATTTTCTTCTTCACGAATTTCTATTTCGAGATTTGGGTGCAGCGTGCAGCGCCCATTTTCCAATTCTGATTCGGTTTTTTCCAATTCACAACCTATACAGTATTTAATTTTGTACTGCTTTTTGTAAATATCACCTTTTGCCAAGCATCGTAGCCAGAATTCCTGAGCAGCTGCCTTGTGATCTGGATTGGTGGTGCGGGTAAAATGAATATCGGGAGATATATGTAGTGCTGGAAGGAGTTCTTTGAATCGAGTCGCATAATCATCAACGTACGTCTGGGGATCAATCCCCGCTTCATTGGCTTTTTGAAAAACTTTTTGACCGTGCTCGTCGGTGCCTGTGTTAAAAAAGACATCGAAGTCTTGGAGCTTTTTGTAGCGGACAATCGCATCTGTCCGGATAATTTCCATGGCAAAGCCGACATGCGGATCGGCATTTACATACGGAAGAGTGGTTGTAAGATAAAAGTTTTTAGACATTGTCGTTCATTCGTGCGCGCGCCTCTCCTCGATTGCGTGCCACGTCATTCATGTATTCAGTAAGCGCTGTGGCAACCGGCACTGAAAGCAGAATTCCCAAGAAACCCCCAAGCTTTGCTCCAACGAGAAGGGCAATGATCACCACGATCGGCTGGACATTGACCACCTTCTTGACCACCAGCGGATAGATCACGTGGCTCTCGATCTGCTGGACTACAAGATACATCAGACCGACGATGAATGCAAAGGTCAGACTTCCCTGCAAAAACGCGGTCATAATACCCGGCACGGCACTCAAAATTGAACCGAAGACTGGAATAATTTCAAACACCATGGCAATAAGCGCCAGAGAAAATGCATGCTCGACACCAAGGAGGGTCAGTCCCACAAAAACTAGTATCCCGATGATCAATGCAAGAATAAGCTGCCCCTGCATCCAGCGGCCAATTTTGTGCTGGGTGCGACGCCACAGATCAATAACATATTCTTCCTTGCGCAGCGGAGTAACAACTTTTATAAAATCTTCCACTCCTCTGTCGCGTACAGCAAGATAAAATGAAAGTACTACTGTCATAATTAAACTTGTTGCTCCACCAAAGATCTTTGAAAGAGTACCGACAATTCCTCCTGATGTACCAGAGAATGTTCCCAAGAGATTTTGGGCTGCCTGGCCAAGTGATGGTCTCTGCGAAATATCTTTGAGCGTGTTCACATCGAGAGCTTTGAAATATTCAGGCAATGCATTAATAAAACCCACTATATCGCCCAAAAAGGCCGGTATGATGAAGTAAAAGAGACCGGCGATAAATACCGCACTTATAAGATAAATCAGCGATACACCGACAACGCGCGGTATGCCCTTTTTGATTAACCATAGGGTACCGGGCTCAACCGCAGAGGCCATGACCACCGCCGTGAGTAAAATAAGCAAAACATCGCGGAGAATAAACAAGAGGAAAAGCACTCCCAAAATCGCAAAAACCTTGAGAATACTTATCGTATTAATCGACACTTCCACACGCTGCGGTTCCATGAGTTTATAGTATCACTCAGCTTTCAAATTCACTAGTCATAAAGAGACACCTGTATAATCCTATTTTTAATCAATATCTTTCCAAGTACCTAAATCCTCCTTATTCATTTTATAAGTATCTTCAGTTACGGGTCTGTGTTTATCGAGTGCGTATTCTGATTTACTTGGATCAAGTTCTGACACAAGTTCAGGTACACTAATTGTTTCTATGTGACTATCAAATAAAATATTATTATTACCTTCAAATTGAACTTTTAGTTCATACCCATCAAAATTTCTAGATTCCCTTGGAATCTGGAACTATATCAATAACCTTCCCTCTTAAAAAGATTACCTGTTCCACACCTTCATCTAGTCGAGACCTCCTAACATATACAATCTTTTCTCTTAAAGACTCAAAGGGGTTCGATTCTTCTGATATTTTTTCCATGCTGTTAAGTATACATCTGAATTTAAAACCTCAAAATCTTTTTGAGCGCGTCTTGATCTTTGACCGGACCGACGATGGCGAGGTTGAGGTTTTTGTCGAGGAAGATTTTGCGGGCAACAGTGCGGATTTGGTCGGCGGTGACGGATTTGATTTCTTTGATGATATCAGCGGGGGTGCGGATTTCTTTGCGAAGGAGTTCTTGATAGCCATAAAATTCGGCGATTGAGTCTGAAGATTCAAGACCTAAAGAAAGCGTGCCGATCAAATGATCTTTGGTTTTCTGTAATTCATCTGCTGGGACTAATTCTGTTTTAAGTTTGTTGAGTTCAACGAGAATTGCCTTGATCACTTCTTCAACCCGCTTGATATCAGCACCAACTGAGACTGAGAAAAATCCATGGTCAACAAATGACTCATATGACGAGCGAACGTAATAGCCAACACCCATTTCTTCGCGAAGCTTTTGAAAGAGGCGTGAACTCATGCCGGCACCCAAGACAGCATTGAGCAGTCTTAACACTGGCGCCTGAGGATGGGTCATTTCAAATGCTCGCACACCAAGAACAAGGTGTGATTGATCTGTCGTTTTCATTTCAATTGCAAGCGCAGGGGTTGTTTGAGCTTCTTTAACTTTAATTTTTTTGTCTTTCTTACTTCTTGATAATGCGGCAAATGTTTTTTTAATATCAGCGTTAATTGCTTTTTCATCAAAATTCCCAGCAACGATGACAGTTGTCGCTTCAGGCACATAATGTTTGCTGCGATATTCAACAAAATCATCACGCTTCATCTTTGAAACAGTTTCCTTGGTGCCTGCAATACTCCAGCCAGCGGGCTGATCTCCGTAGAGTAACGTTGAAAACAACTCATGCACGTGTCGATGCGGCAAATCGCGATACATATTTATTTCTTCAATAATCACGCCTTTTTCTTTTTCGATTTCTGCTTCAGGAAATGTTTGGTTCAAATAGAGATCTGATACCACATCAAATATTTTATGGACATGCTTTGGGGAAGATTTTGCGTAATAGCCCGTATATTCTTCAGAGGTGAAGGCATTGTAGTACGCGCCAATAGCATCGAGCTCTTTGCTAATGATGAGCGCAGTTGGGCGCTTTTCTGTTCCCTTGAAACACATGTGTTCAAGGAAATGCGAGATTCCGTTTTTTTCTTTTGTTTCGTATTCTGAACCAGCCTCAACCATGACTAATACCGTCACTGTTGGCGTATCTTTCATATGAATGGTAACAACCCGCAAGCCGTTTGGAAGGATCTTCTTTTTGTATTTCATGGGTCTATCATAGACTAATTTTAAAAAAGAAAAAGCCCCTGCGCGAACGCAGAGACTGTACTTCATTTCTTCCCAGGTGTTTCCAAGCTGCTTGAGCTTGGCGGAGACTCATCTGACAGGATTACCAAGCTCAGTGCATTCAGCTGCACCTGTGGGGTCTGCCGTGCACGCTCCCATCTCTGGCGCAGTTCTTCCCGCTGAGCTTCAGAACGTTGCTGATAATGACGGCTTGTGGTATCGCCGTCCCCGGTACCTACACCCATTGATTCTCCTCCTATGAGAATGAAGGGTTTGAGAAAAAGACCATAGACCCTAATACATAACACTATCGTTAAATTGCCGAGTTTGCAACTAACTTAAAATAGTATAGAGCTCATTAATATTGACACGCTTTTGCTCGCCGGTGTCGCGATCGCGGACAGTAACAGTGTCCTTCAATTCAGGATTTTCTCCAAGAGTATCAAAGTCGATGGTAATGCACCATGGTGTACCAATTTCATCCTGGCGTCGGTAGCGCTTACCAATATTTCCATTATCATCAAATACCACACCTGACATATTTTTTCGGAGATTCATATATACCTCTCTCGCCTTTTCAACAAGCTGAGGTTTATTTTTTAAAAGTGGAAATACTGCCACTTTAACCGGCGCCACTGTTGGAGAAAATTTTAAATAGGTTCGCTTCTCACCGCCAAGTTCATCTTCGGTGAAGGCACTTAAAAGAATTGCTAGTATCGTTCGATCAACACCCATTGATGGCTCTATAACATGCGGTATGAACCGCTCTTTTGTTTCTTCACTGTAATATGAAAGGTCAACTCTACTTGCATCAGAATGTTTAATTAAGTCATAATCTGTACGATATGCAAGACCATATAACTCTTTTTGACCAAATGGATATTCAAATTCAAAATCAATTGTTCGTTTTGAATAATGAGCTCGATCTTCTGCCTGAATTTCAACCTCATGTACCTTTGATTTCGTGAGGCCAATTGCTTCAACCCATAGATTCATCTGCTGTCTCCAGTGTTCGAATGATTCTTCCCACTGCTCAGGCCGAATAAAATACTCAACTTCCATCTGTTCAAGTTCACGCAGACGGAAAATAAAATTACCCGGCGAAATTTCATTTCGAAAAGCTTTACCAATTTGTGCGATACCAAAGGGCAGCTTTGGATGAAATGAATCCAGTACATTCTTAAAGTTTACGAAAATTCCCTGAGCAGTTTCTGGCCGTAGATATGAAACAGTGTTCTCATCTTCGGTAGCACCAACATGCGTCTTCAACATCATATTAAATTGCCGCACCTCACCAAGCGGATTACCGTCCGGACTCTTGATTCCCTTTTCTTTAATTACGGTATTCATATCAGCAATGTTCATACCTTTTGGGTCAATGCCATTGTCTTCAAGGATATGATCTGCCCGATATCGTCGCTGATTTTTTAAGTCTTCTACAAGAGGATCAGAAAAACCAGCAACATGACCTGAAGCCTTCCAGACATTTTGATTCATCAAGAGCGCAGCATCAACACCGTACATATCTTCCCTATCGTCAACAAACATTTTCCACCAAAGCTGCTTAACATTATTTCGAAGTGTAACTCCGAGCGGACCGTAATCCCAGGTGCCAGCAAGACCGCCGTAGATTTCTGAACCCTGGTAAATAAAACCACGTCGCTTCGCAAGCGAAATGATCTTCTCCATTTTATTTTCTGATGAATCGGACATATGATTTTAATTATTGTCGAACAGTACCATCGAGTGCTGTATAGCGTGAGTCAGCTCGGAGGTCAGTAGTGAGATCAGGAACTCCGATCGTGAGCGGCTTGCTCGTAAATGTATCCGTTACCCGAAGAGAAATATTCTGAACGAGATCTGGAAGTGAACCGATCTGGCTGAAGCTTGGGGTAAGTGAAACCTGGAATGAGGCTTCCTTGGCGATCTGCCCGGTACTTCCAGCAGGGATATCACCCACTCGCCAGATTACCTCATTTCGCTCAGGAATCCAAGTGATATTCTCAGATCCCGGTGAGGTCTTGCCGGTCCAGGAAACATAGCTCGGCAAGGTGGCCCGGACTTCTGCATCTTTACCACCATTTGGTGAGCGGACGATCGTCCAGGTGACGGTGTACGTTGTTGGTGATTCGGCTTTTGGTGGAATTGGTCCGGTATTAGCAAATGGTCCGCTTGAATAAAAAAGTCGTGAGTTTAAGGCAAAGCTTGGCTGGATCTTTACCAATCGCGGCGCGGTTGCGGTGATAAGCTCGCCCGAACCTACAGCCGTACCCGTTACTTTTGTATTAATAGTAATTGTACCGTTTTTAATTGCAGCCAATGTTTCAGCTGGCAGTGATGAAAATTCAAAATCAAAATCGACTTTGTCCCCCGGTTCAAGCAATGAAAGCGTTGGAATAATCGTGCGGTCCCATGAAATAGTTTGGGTCGGCAAGCGATATAACGCATCTTCAACAATTGGACTTGTTGGGCTAAAAGCATTGCCGCCAAAAGTCACTTCAACTTTAACATCCGCAAACTGAGTCGGCATATTATTTATAACGGAAACATGCGCATTAACCTCACGGCCTGGTGCTGCAGTGACTTCTTTAGCTGTTGATTCTCCGAGAGAAATAGTGATCGATACTGGAGGTCGGCGGATGCGTACTGATTCTGCTTGGGAAAGATATTGAGTAGCAATGGCTTTGAGATTCACGGTACTTTGTGCCCCAATATCAAATCTGAAGACACGCTCATCCCCTTCCTCACCTTCAGATTTTCCAGAAATAATGTATGTCTTTTTCTCGCCTGGCTGCAATACCGGAATGCGCCAGAGATTGGAATCTACTGATGGTGCGGGATTTGCAGACCCAAACTGAAAACCAAACGGATATTCTGCGACTAACAGTAGATTAGTTAATGGCACCGTCGCATTAGAAACAACATCGACTTCAAATCGCAAATCTTGGCCCGAAGCAACTTCGGTTGGACGTCGCACGGTTAGGGTGATTGGTGTTGATTCAATACTTACTTTATATACCTTCTCTTTTTTGTAGACTCCATTTGATGACTTGAGATTGTACTGCAATGTCACTTTTATTTCTTTCATCTCTTGAGTCTTTCCAAAAAGCACAGCACGCACAGTCCGGCGAGCGCTCGAACGATTTGTCACCGTACCCACATCTTCTTTTAAATGATTCAAATCCTGAGTCAGCTCTCCAATTGATTTTTTAGTGCCATCAGGAAAATCAAGGAATAATTCAGTATTCAAAAGGTCAGTGGTGTTTTGATTTTTGATGATAATATCGAACGCCAATTCATCACTGGCTGCGATAGAAACCGGACCGACAAATTCCATATCTACTTTGTTTGCAGAAATAATATTGAAGCCTCCATAGAATACAATAAGTGCAACCAATGCAGAAAGAACAAAAAAAATCGCTGAGATGACAAATATGCGTTTAAAAATTGAAATGATAACCGGTTTTGGAGGTGGAATATCAAAACCCGGACTGTCATGCTTCCAGCGCATTTCCACCGGCACATCAGGTTTTGATAATGGAGCACGCGAAGTCACATCATTGGTAAAACCCCGGTTATAGATTTCTTGCCCAAGTTTATCTATATTATGAGGCTGCTCGTTATTTTGATTTAGCTGTTCAGTGTCTGACACGTCCACAATTATACCATGAGCTAGAGCTGCGTCTCACGCAGTGACCTGTTGATTTCTTTGGTGGCTTCGCTCTGAGCGCTGATCATCTCGATTATTAGTTCACGAGTAATCGGTGCCTCGGTAAAATTCTTCACCACAGCAGTATTACCACCGTAACCAAGATTATGCAAGACCCGCAAGACAACAATCCGCTCGAATGCCGACACTTCAGCTTTATTTAACTCATGCTGATGCAAGAAATCAAATGCTTCTATAATCACCCCATATAGTCTCTCATTTTTTTCTTCTCCAGGAATAAGCCGCTTGAGTAAGCTTATGATCTGTGCCGCTGCATATAAAATATGTTTCTGATCTTTGTACTGATGATACATGCTCCACTGAGCTTTGGCATTGGTCACTTTCCACATATCTTTGCCGCGCACCAATGATACCCGGGCAAACGAATACTCCTGCAATGCAAATCGCAATTTTGATTTTAATAATCTCACTCCCTGTGCCGACGCTCTGACCATTCCCAACTCTTCGGTAAAGATCAGATACATTTTATTTGCCTCGCCACGCGGAGTGCTTTCGATGATTAATCCTTGAGTGTTGTAGACGTGATGAGCCATATAAGTACTTCTAGAATATCACATCTCTTTGTTGACTTTTCTTGGATTTGAGAGAGTATGTAGTCCAGTACGTTCCCACGGCCGGAGGAGTTTATATGAAGAAAAGAAAGAGCCTCGTACCTCGGCGAAAGCCCCGTCGGATGCTCACCTGGACCAGCAAGGATCTCGAGCGGATTGCCGAGAAGATTAACACCCTTGACCTCGAGCGTGCGCGGGAAAGTTTCCCGCTCACAGGCACATGTGCGGTTACGAGCGAACCGCTGCTTCACATCAAGCTCACGTTTCTCCGGGTTCCAGAGAGGACTGACCAAAAAAAGAAGTCAGACCTGACCCAAGAGCACCTCGACATTGCGCGACATGTACTCATGGAGATCATCAAGCGCCACAAGCTTAAGTCCCACTCGACGAGGATAAAAGACAACTGGCTTGCCTGCGTCCTGACGCCGCAAGCCTTTGCTTCGTTCTAGATGGCAGCTCGCGTTTGGAATAACAGGCACCGCATCAAGCGGGCCTTTTTATTTTATTTTTCTACTTTTACGATTTGTAGTTTAAATGCAATTCCATCTACTTCAACGAACTCTCCAGACCCCTCTTTAGACGAGGCAAACATTATGTCTTTTACCTGGGCAGTTTTTGCAATTTCAGCTTTAAATTGTTCAACAAGAGATTTACCGATTTCAGTCGTATCGATTGTAAGCAGAATTGCATCCTGTGGATTCAAATCCATTTTCTTGCGCAGCTCTTGAAGGCCTCGAATTAATTCTCGAGCATTGCCTTCTTGTTTTAAAGATTCACTAATTGTTGTATCGAGATCAACATCATTCTGAAGTGATGCATCGACAACAACTTCTTTTACATTTACTTCATCTGCAATAAGATCAAGTAATTCTTGATTCCCTTTTATCTTTTCTGATTTGATTGCAAGTTTTGCCAATGGCTGGCGCACTTTAATATTTGATCGTGAACGAACTTCAAGGGCAATCGATACAAGCTTCCTCACTTCGGCCATATCTTCAATTACTTTCTGATTCACCTCTTTTACCTCACTCCAATTTTCAAGATGCACACTTTCCCTGCCCTGAGCTCCGTCGAAGGGTTTTCCTCCTTTCACTTTCTGGTATACATCTTCTGCCAGAAACGGCATAAATGGCGCCATCAATTTTGAAAGCTCAACTAATACATATCGCGTTGTTGCAAGCGCATTCTTTTTATCTTCTACATCGTCTGACTTAAATCGGTCACGTGATCGGCGGAGGTACCACGTTGAAAGATCATCGATGAAATCCATGAATGGCCGAGCGGCGCGATCAAGTTCATACTTTTCAAGATTTGTTGTAACATCTCGCGCGACTTCATTAAGCCGAGCAATGATCCATTGATCCAAAAGTGATTTTGATTCTGCATGCGCCAAATGTTCTTCATGCTGATACATTGCATAAAACGAAAATACATTTTGCAAACGTATAATTATTTTCTTTGAAACCTCATCTAAGCCCTTTTCGCTAAAGCCAAGATCCTGTCCCTTAACAACAGGTGATGCGAGTAAATAGTAGCGCATTGCGTCAGCACCATATTTGTCAAAGACATATCTGACCTCAGGATAATTTTTTAATCGCTTGGACATTTTCTGACCATCTTCTGCAAGGACAATTCCGTTCACGATAACATTTTTATAGGGCGATAGACCAAATAATCCTGTTGAAAGTACAAGCAGTGAATAAAACCAACCGCGAGTTTGATCAAGGCCTTCAGCGATAAAGTCCGCAGGAAAACCTTTCTGATTATCGATCAGTTCTTTATTCTCAAATGGGTAATGATGCTGGCCATAGGTCATGGAGCCTGATTCATACCAGGTATCAAATACATCAGGCACGCGTTTCATCTCGCCCTCGCATGAACACTTCAATGTTACTTCATCAATATATGGCCGATGTAGATCTAATTCCCCTTTCTTATTCTTCGGAGTTTTACCTGATCGCTCCTCCAATTCAGCAATTGATCCTACTACCTCAATCTTGTCACAAGACTTACACATCCAAACAGGTAGTGGAGCTCCCCAATATCGAGTTCGAGAAATTGCCCAGTCACGTGCACCCTCAAGCCATTTTCCAAATCGGCCCTCACCTATATCTTCTGGCACCCAGTGTACTTTTTTGTTTTCATCAAGAAGCTTTTCCTTCATGTCAGTTACCTTCACAAACCATGAGCTTGAAGCATAGTTTAGAAGCGGAGTATCACAACGCCAGCAATGCGGATATGAGTGAGTGATCTTTTCTTTTGCAAAGAGAGTCCCGTGCTTAGCGAGATATTTAATGATCTCAACATCCCCTTTCTGATGATCATCTTTCGGCTTTGCAATTTGTCCGACAAAATCGGTCACTTCTTTTTTAAAATGCCCATCAACACCGACATGCTGTATAAACGGCAGCTTTTCTTTGAGTGAAAGCTGATAATCATCTTCACCATATCCTGGTGCAATGTGAACGACACCTGTTCCATCTTCTGTGGTAACAAAATCGGCTGCAAATATTTTCCAACCGTTTTCTTTATTAGGAAGATCTACTGATTGATAATATGGGAAAAGGGGTTTGTATGATTTGCCGACTAACTCTTTACCATTTAATTCAGCAATAATTTCATATCCTTCCTTCAATGATTTTTCAGCAAGCGGTTTTGCCACAATATATACAGCCCCATCTTTTTTTGCTTTTACATATTCAGTTTCAGCATTCACTGCAAGCGCAACGTTCCCAGGAAGTGTCCAGGGTGTCGTTGTCCAAGCAATCACAAATGCACCAGGTTCATCCATCAATTCAAATTTTGCATACACCGAAATGTCAACGATATCTTTATATCCCTGAGCAACTTCAAAGTTTGAAAGGGTTGTCTCACAGCGTGGACAGAGGTGCATTGATTTAAAACCTCGGTAAATATATTTTTTCTCAAAAAGAGTTTTAAATGACCACCAGATCGATTCTGTATATGTTGTATCCATCGTTAGATACGCATTATCCATATCAATCCAACGTCCGGTGCGCGGCACAACTTCTTTCCATTCACTGTCGTAGCGAAGAACACTTGCCCGCGCTGCTTCAGTAAATTTCTCTATGCCATATTCTTCAATATCTTTTTTTGAATTAAGATTTAATTCTTTCTCGATCATGTTCTCGATCGGCAATCCATGACAATCCCAGCCCCAACGACGAGGAACATGATACCCTTGCATTGTTTTAAATCGAGGAATAACATCTTTCATCGTTCCAGCCAAAATATGACCGTAGTGCGGTGAGCCAGTAGCAAATGGAGGACCGTCGAAAAACACATAGTTTCCCTTTGGAGATTCTTTTTCAAGAGATTTTTTAAAGATTCCTTTTTCCTCCCAGAATTTTAGTGTCTCCTCTTCCCGGAGTGCTGTAGGGCTTTTTTGTATAGATTTTTCGTTTACGTCAGCCATGAGGTACATACTATATCAAAATCAGGCAAAACAAAACCGGGGGGCAGAGTCGGAAGTAATTCCTTCTCTGCCTCCCGGTTCGGGGGGGGGCGGCGTGGCATTGTGTCTAGCGCGTGACGCTGAGATCCTCGTCGCGAGCGGGGGTACCGTCGCACGGGAGCTTGGACGGCGGGTCCTGCGCGAGTTGGCCGGTCGTCCTGGGAGCGTCTGCGTCCATCTTGAGCTCGGGCTCGGTCACTTCGCCGGGCCGGGCGGTCGACACTACGGTCTGCTTGGGCATGGCACCATCCTTGTGGTAAGAGCTAAGCTGACCTTTCGAGGCCAGCAAGAACAGTCATAAATAATTATACACTGATTATAACCATTGTCAAGTATTACCATGCAAAAGAAAACCGAGCCCTGCACTTATCAAAGCTACATCTTCTCGGGAGCTTGTATTCCAAGAAGATACAGTCCATTCTTAAGGACCCAGCTCACAGCTTCAGTTAACGCAACTTTATGCGGAGATGTTTTATCTTTTAGATCAATAATTTTATGTTGAGCATAGTAGGCATTAAATTCCGCAGCAAGTTCAATGAGGTAGGTTGCAATGTATTGTGGTGCATATTCTGCAGCTGCTCGTTCAACAATTTCGGGGAAAATGTATAATTTCTTCTCAAGACTTGAGAGTTCTTCTTTGGGCGCATCCATTACTTTTGATTGAATCTTGGCATCTTTTGCTTTAGCTAAAATAGATTTTGCCCGGACGTACGCATACTGAAGATACGGACCTGAATCCCCTTCAAATGAGAGTGACTTTTCTTGATCGAAGATAATATCCTTGCCAATTGATTGGCGAAGAATGGTGTATTTAATTGCAGCAACGGCAACCATAGTAGAAATTTCTTCTCGCTCATGGTCAGAGAAATCTCGATCGGCCATTTTTTCTCGGACCAGCGCCTGGATATCTTCAAGGAGAGATTCACCAGTAATAACATTGCCTGTGCGTGAAGACATTTTTCCTGAGGCAAAGCGCATCATACCGTGACTAATGTGTTTTGTGCGTGCAGCAATTTCTGGATAAATATATTTTAAGGCCATTAAAATCACTTTGAAATAATCATCTTGCTCATTTGCGGTAATAACGATTGATTGATCAAAGTCGTGAATCTCAAATTTCTTTTTGGTCAGGCTCAATTCTTTTGCTTCGTATGTCGGCAAACCTTGAGAGTTGATAAAGACACGATTGTGCAAACCATAGAGCTCACCTTTGAAGATCACCGCGCCTTCACTCAATTCAAAAATACCACGGTCAAGCCCCGCTTCAACTATTTTTTTACCCTCATCGGCAACTTCACTTTCCCAAATATTATAATCAAAACGTGAGCCGAGTTTTACATACAATTCATTAAAATGTTTGATGCTGACTTCTCTGCCCCAGTCATAGAGTTCATTAATGGTATCATCACTGCGTTCATAAATCTTTTTATTAAACTCTGTAATTTCCTGCTTTGCACGGTCATTTGTTTCAAAGGCATTTGAGCCGTACACATACGCCCGGCCAATAAGGGCAATATGGTCAGCAATATCGTCATCTTCTAACCCTTGATTTTTAAGTTCGATAATGCCCCAAATCGTTTTGGCTACATTCATGCCGACATCGCTGCCGTAGGTTGCACGTGTCAGCTTCACCTCATGAAATTCCATAATACGAGAGAGTGACTCACCAATTGCATTCGACATTAAGTGGCCGATGTGGAATTGCTTAAAGGCATTAGGATCAGTGTACTCGATAATAGCCTTCTTATTCCAAAGCTTATTATTTTTTCCATACCAGGCATTCTTTTCCAGCACATCTTTAATGGATTCGATGAAGAAATTCTTGGTCAAATAGATATTGATAAAACCAGGAGGTACTGCTTCAACATGATCAATATACTCATTATGCGAAACGTTAATTTCATCTTTAATTTTCTCAGCTAGCTTTTGCGCCAATTCGAATGGGTTCTTTGAGCTTGCACCCAATGTCTTGAAAAGCACCATGGCAACATTGGTTGAGTAGTCACCAAACTTTGAATCAGCAGGATGATCAAGGTTAATGCCAACCATATCCTTAGGCACGCCCAGCTGACTGAGTGCATGTTCAATGACGTCTGTAATTATTTCGCGAATGTTCATATTATTTTCCTGTGCTACCAAAGCCACCTCCACCTCTTGGAGAATCCATAAGCTCTGCCACTTCTTCTATTTGAGCATGCTCTACCTTCTGAATCAATAGCTGAGCAATTTTATGACCCTTTTCCAATAGATAATCTGCATCTCCGACATTGAGCAATGTCACAAAATATTCACCGCGATAACCCGCATCAATCACACCACCGAGGTTAGTGAGGCCGTGATGTGTGGCCAAGCCGCTCTTGTCCCAAATCAAACTAACATATCCTTCAGGTAATTCAATTGCCACACCTGTACCAATTTTTACCCGCTCGCCTTTTTTAATGGTTATCGTTTCGTAACAATATAGATCCATGCCAGCATCTCCGGGATGAGCATAACTCGGAACAATTGCATCGGGATGCATTTTTTTTACTTTAAGCACAACAGGCATTACTTTTTCTTTTTACTTTTCTTCCGTAAGGTCTTATCAATAAGATCAGCAATTTTGATCATATCTTTTTCAGTTCGTCCGCGGGTGGTTTCGCCGGGAGTACCGATACGAATTCCAGATGGGTCCATTGGGGAACGTGTCTCGCCTGGGATAGTATTTTTATTAACGATCACTCCAGCTTTTTCAAGAAGATCACTGGCAACTGCTCCAGACACACCCAAACCATTCATCCAGGTATCAACAAGCAGCAAATGACTGTCAGTGCCATCAGATACAATTCTCCAGCCTTTCTTTTTTAATTCTTCGGCAAGGACCTGAGCATTTTTAATGACCTGTTTTGCATACTTTTTAAATTCAGGACTTGCAGCTTCCCTGAGCGCTACAGCAACTGCTGCAATTTGATTTACATGAGGCCCCCCCTGCATTCCTGGAAATACTGCCCGGTCAATTAAATCTGAAATACTTTTCTGCTCACCTTTTGCATTAGGCAGGGTAACATCTCGGCGTGAGAAAATAATTGCGCTGCGTGGACCACGTAGTGTTTTATGCAC